>JAMCVK010000050.1 GCA_023475225.1 Chloroflexota bacterium | reverse complement strand
CCGCCAGGACACCCATATGGCCACCCAGGCAGGGGCCACAGGTTGGGGTACTGACCACCGCATTGGCTTCTAGGAAGACCTCCAGCAACCCTTCTTTCAGGGCTTGCAGATATACCGCTTGTGTGCCGGGTATGATAATGCAGCGCACATAAGGGTGGACTTGTCGTCCGCGCAGCACCGCGGCGGCCACGCGAAGATCCTCGATCCGCCCGTTTGTGCAGGAACCGATCACAGCCTGATCGATGGGTACATACCCCACCTGACTGACAGGCTTTGTATTGGATGGCAGGTGAGGGAAGGCCACCTGCGGCTCGATCTTTGTCGCATCATACTCAACGACCCTGGCGTAGACGGCGTCATCACTGAACTGGTAGATGGTATAAGGATGCTTGGCCCGTAAGGCGAGATACTCCATAGTCACATCATCTACGGCGAAAAGCCCCACCTTGGCCCCTGCTTCGATAGCCATGTTGGCCATAGTGAAGCGGCTGTCCATGCTCAGATGAACGATAGCCTCCCCAGCAAACTCCATCGCCGCATAGGAAGCCCCCTCCACGCCGATGTCACCAATCGTATGCAAGATCAGGTCTTTACCACTCACCCATTTTTGTAACCGACCATTGAAAACAAATTTGAGGGTAGGGGGCACCTTCATCCAGATACTTCCAGTAGCCATCGCCGCAGCGATATCGGTACTACCCATACCGGTGGCGAAGGCGCCCAAAGCGCCATAGGTACAGGTGTGGGAATCGGCCCCAATCACCACCTCACCCGGTAAGACCATCCCTTTCTCAGGCAGAATGACATGCTCGATGCCCATCTGCCCTACATCAAAATAGTGAACGCCTTGCTGGCGGGCGAAGTCACGCATCATCTTGACCTGTTCGGCCGCCTTGATATCCTTGTTAGGCACGAAGTGATCGGCTACGAGCACGATCTTGGTCGGATCGAAGACCCTTGCTAGTCCGATGCGCATGAATTCCTGAATGGCGAGAGGGGCCGTGATATCGTTGGCCAGAACAAGGTCGACTTTGACCTCCACAAAATCGCCTGCTGAGACTTCTTTCACGCCACTATGGGCCGCCAGAATCTTCTCGGCTAAAGTTAACTCTTTCATCTTGTCGCTCGCCCCTCATTTTGCCGCGTCGCCAGCAGTCTATTCAAGGCATTAATATAGGCTTTGGCCGAGGCGACGATGATATCCGTAGAAGCCCCCCGCCCAGTGAAGACGCGCCCGTTACTTTTGATCCGGATGGTGACCTCGCCGATGGCGTCGAGCCCCTCCGTCACCGACTGAACGGAGAATTCGATCAATTCATTGGGGACATCGATCAGGCGGTTAATGGCCTTGTAGACAGCGTCGACAGGGCCATTCCCCAGCGCTGCGTCAGCCAGCATTTGTCCATCCGGACCGATCAGCTTAACACTAGCTGTGGGGATGCTATGATCACCGCAGGAGACCTGTACGTGCTCCAAATGGTAAATCTCGGTTAGCCCGCGCACTTCGTCGAGGACGATGGCCTCCAAATCTCGATCCGTGATACGCTTCTTGTCAGCCATCTCCTTGAAACGAGTGAACGCCCGATTCAAATCTTCTGGGGAGAGCTCGTAGCCAAGCTCAGCTAGCCGTTCTTTGAAGGCATGCCTCCCACTCAGCTTGCCCAACACAAGTGTGCTCCGCACCTGACCAACCGCCTTGGCATCCATGATCTCAAAGGTGGTCCGCTCCTTCAAGACGCCATCCTGGTGAATACCAGACTCGTGAGCGAAGGCGTTAGCGCCTACGATGGCCTTGTTCGGCTGCACGGGGATGCCTGTGTAGGTGCTAACCAGATGGCTTGTCTTATAGATTTGTGTCGTGTCGATGTTCGTGGTCAGTCCAAAGAGGACATGGCGCGTGCGTAGGGCCATAACGATCTCCTCCAGGGCGGCGTTGCCGGCCCGCTCTCCTATGCCATTGATGGTGCACTCGACCTGACGGGCCCCTTTACACAGTGCGGCTAAGCTGTTAGCCACGGCCATGCCCAGATCATCGTGGCAGTGAACGGAGACTACGGCTCGCTCTATGTTGGGAACATTGTGCAATACACCTTCAATCAGTCGGCCAAATTCTTCTGGTGTGCTGTACCCGACGGTATCTGGAATGTTGACGGTAGTCGCCCCAGCGTCGATAGCCGCCGTAAGCACTTGATAAACATAGGCTGGATCAGAGCGAGTGGCATCCATGCAGGAGAATTCAACATCGCTGACATAGTATTTGGCCCTGGCTACCATAGCTGTGGCTATCTGTAGAGCCTCTTCACGGCTTTTACGGAATTGGTATTGGAGATGAATATCAGACGTGGACATAAAGACGTGCAGGCGGGGGCTCTCGGCCTCACGCAGGGCTTCCCACGCCCGATCGATATCTTCAGGGCGCACCCGTGCCAAGCCACAGATGGTCGACCCCCTTACCTCCTGGGCAATGCGACGCACCGCCTCAAAATCGCCTAGTGAGGAAATCGGGAATCCGGCTTCAATGACGTTAACACCCAGTCTAGCCAGTTGCTTAGCGATATCCAACTTCTCTTCGATATTCAAACTCGCCCCAGGCGTTTGTTCCCCATCACGCAAAGTGGTATCAAAGATTATCACCCTGTTATCCATAGACGCCTCCTTGAGAATCAGGACTTCTCATTCCTGATCCCCTCGCCTGTTCCGCTCCTACTCTCTCAGCCAGCTCATCATCCCCCGCAGCGTCTTACCGACGGTCTCGATCTGATGATTGGCCCATTGCCGCCGCATGGCGTTGAAGCTGGGGCGCCCAGCCTGATTCTCTAAGATCCAGCGGTTGGCGAAGGTACCATTCTGAACCTCTTTTAATATCTGCTTCATTTCGGCCTTGACCTGCTCATTGATGACGCGTGGCCCACTGACATAGTCGCCATACTCGGCCGTATCGCTGACAGAGTAACGCATGTAGCTCATCCCGCCCTGATACATCAGGTCAACGATGAGTTTTAGCTCGTGCAAACACTCGAAGTAGGCCAGTTCTGGCTGATAACCGGCCTCGACCAAAGTCTCAAAAGCGGCCCGAATCAGGGAGGTGACACCGCCGCAGAGCACCGTCTGCTCGCCAAAAAGGTCAGTCTCTGTCTCCTCGGCGAAAGTAGTGGTCAAGACCCCAGCCCTCGTGCAACCGATCCCCTTGGCATAAGCCAGGGTAAGCTCGGTGGCTCGGCCGGAGGCGTCCTGGTAGATAGCCAGCAGGGCTGGCACCCCCTTCCCCTCCGTATAGATGCGACGCATCATATGCCCGGGGCTCTTCGGAGCAACCATAGTCACATCTACCCCCTGAGGGGGGATTATCTGGTTGAAATGAATATTGAAACCGTGGGCGAACATAAGCATCTTCCCTTCGGTCAACCCTGGCTCCACTGACTGGTAATAAACCTCCCTCTGGGACTGATCAGGCACGAGCATCATTATGATCTCGGCCGCTTTAGCCGCCTCGGCGACTGTCTGCACAGCCAAACCTGCCTCCTTCACTGCTGCCCAGGACTTACTACCCTGGTACAAGCCTACGACAACGTCACAGCCACTATCCCTCAAGTTGAGGGCGTGGGCATGCCCCTGGCTTCCATAACCGATGATGGCTATCTTCTTGCCCTTCAGCAGGTTCAGGTTGGCATCGGCATCGTAATAGATCTTGGCCATGGTTTTTCCTCCTTAATAAATATTAGAATATTTTGAACCCTCATCCCCCTACCCCCTTCTCCCACTTCGTGGGAGAAGGGGGGATAGAAGATCGGGAGTACCCCAAACCCCAGCAGAGGGGCTTTGCCCCTCTGCACACCCCATCCGGCGGGAGAAGGAGGGATTAAAGGATAGGTCGAAGACTCTTCGAGGCAGAGCCCAAGGACTCCCCCCCATCCATATATTGATCATTCTTTCGCCTCGATCGTAGTTGCAGCCTTGGCGGCACCTCGCACCATCGCTACTCGCCCAGTGCGAACCATCTCCTTGATGCCATAGCGCCTCAACAGGCTGACCAGTGAATCCACCTTCTCCTCCGGCCCGGTCACCTCAACGATCAGCGAATCCGGAGCAACATCGACGATTTTAGCGCGGTAAATATCAACTATCTGCATGACCTCAGCTCGGGTGGCAGTGGTGGTGCTCACCTTAATCAAGGCCAACTCGCGAACGACGGTTGGATCCTGGGTAACATCACTGACCTTAATGACATCGACGATCTTGTACAGCTGCTTCGCTACCTGCTCGACGATGTTCGCTGTGCCCTCCACTACTACGGTCATGCGGGAGACACGAGGCACCTCGGTGTGGCCAACGGTTAGACTCTCGATGTTGAAACCACGTCGGCGAAAGAGGCTAACGGCCCGGTTAAGAACACCAGGACGATCCTCCATTAGGGCAACAACCGTGTGTTTCATCTCCCCCTCCTTAAAACGGCTCACTTCTGTGGGCCATGGATCATTTCTATAGCCGCTGCTCCAGGAGGAATCATCGGATAGACATTCTCCTCCCGGGCCACCCAAAAATCGACTATCGCCGGGCCGTCGTATTCCATCGCTTTTATAAGCGTCGGTCTGACCTCCTCTTTGGTAGTAACGCGAAAGCCAGCTGCCCCATAAGCTTCAGCCACTCTGGCGAAGTCTGGACCACTCAAAGGAGAGCCCAGATAGCGTCGCTCAAAGAATAGCTGTTGCCATTGGCGGATCATGCCCAGGTAGCCATTGTTCAGAATGGCCACCTTCACCGGGATCTTATCCTGTACCACTGTGGCCAGCTCCTGAATATTCATCTGAAAGCCCCCATCGCCGGCGATGGCCCAGATCAGCTCATCCGGGCGTCCAACCTTGGCACCCATCGCCGCCGGCAAGCTGAACCCCATGGTGCCCAGCCCTCCAAGAGGAGATGAAACTGTTGGGCGGTCGTAGCAATAGTACTGCGCCGCCCACATCTGGTTCTGTCCCACGTCGGTAACGATGGTGGCCTTACCCTCAGTAACCCCATAGATCTGCTGGACTACGTACTGAGGTAGCAAGACATCCGTCTCAGTATCGATAGTCAGGGGAAACTGTTCCCTCCAGCGGTTAATCTGCTCTACCCATTCCGTATGCTTAGCCAGAGCGATCTCCTTGTTCAGGGACATGAGAACGTTCTTGACATCACCGACGATGGGCACATCTACCCGCACGTTTTTACCGATCTCGGCCGGATCGATGTCAATATGAATTACGCGCGCCTTCGGAGCAAAATGGGACGTCTTACCCGTGGCGCGGTCGTCGAATCGCATGCCAATAGCGATTAACAGATCGGACTCATTAACGGCTGTGTTAGCATAAACCGAGCAGATTGTATGAGGTATACCGAAGGACAAGCGATGTGACTCGGGGAAGGAACTGATGCCAAGTAGGGTGGTAATCACGGGGATATCGCCCTTCTCGGCCAGCTCCCTCAGATCGGCGAAGGCCCCCGAAATGATGACGCCGTGTCCGGCCAGGATCACCGGTCTCTCAGCCTCACCGATCAAGGCGGCCGCTTGTCGGATCTGGCGCTGGTGCCCTAGCAACGTGGGCTTATAGCCCGGCAGACGTATCCCCTTCGGATATCCAAAGTTTGTCTTGGCCGTTTGAACATCGCGAGGGATATCAATAAGCACCGGTCCGGGGCGACCCGTAGTGGCCAGATAGAAAGCCTCCTTGACTACAGGGGCCAGATCCTCCACTCGTGTTACCAGGTAGTTGTGCTTGGTAATGGGTTGGGTGATGCCCGTGATGTCTACCTCCTGGAAGGCATCCTTACCAATAAGAGGGGTAGCAACCTGCCCCGTGATGGCCACTACAGGCGAAGAGTCAAGACAGGCATTGGCGATACCCGAGGTCAGGTTAGTCGCCCCTGGCCCGGATGTAGCAAAGCAGACCCCCGGCCTGCCTGTGGCCCGGGCATAGCCATCGGCAGCATGGGCTGCCCCTTGCTCGTGGCGGACAAGGATATGGCGGATCGGATATTCGTAAAGGGCATGGTAAAGAGGGAGCGTCGCCCCGCCAGGAATGCCGAAAATGACCTCTACGCCCTCTTTTAATAAACATTCACATAATATCTGGGCACCACTAAGCTTTTTGCCCTCAGGCGCTTCTATTGGTCCAACTGCAACCGGTTTGCTAACGGCCATAACCTTCAACCTCCCTCCAACGACGGGGCCTCCCGGAAAAATCCTTCGAACCCTCCGTTTTTGTCCCCTTCAGTATACCTCATACAATCTTCAAAATACACTGACGACCCCTAAGCCAATCGCCTGCCTGCGTGCACACCACACAGGCAGACACCTAGCGGAAAATGGCCCCCGTACATGCTGAGGTCACCCACTCCGCATAGCGGCGCAGATAGCCCTCTTTGAGGCGCGGTTCGAAAGGCGGCAGATCGCGCCGTCTCGCCTCCAGCTCGTCCTCACTCAGCTCAACGTTCAGCTGGTACCTGGGAATATCAATAGCAATAATATCACCGTCTCGAAGGGCAGCTATGGGCCCCCGCTCAGCAGCCTCCGGTGAAATATGGCCGATGGCCGCCCCACGCGTTGCCCCACTGAACCGGCCGTCAGTGAGCAAGGCTACCGTGTCATCCAGTCCCATCCCTGAAAGAATAGCTGTCGGTGTAAGCATTTCCCGCATGCCCGGTCCACCTTTCGGGCCCTCGTACCGAATCACTACTACCTCACCGGGGCGAATCTTTCCATTCATAATAGCCTGCGTAGCCGCTTCCTCGCTCTCGAAGACCCTGGCTGGACCGCGATGAACCAGCATCTGCGGATCCACAGCCGCCCGCTTCACCACCGCGCCGGCAGGGGCGAGGTTACCAAAGAGGATGGCCAGCCCACCAGTTGAGGAGTAGGGGGTACCTGAGGGCCGAATGACCTCGTGATCAAGCACCCGTGCTTCTCCAACATTTTCGACGACAGTCTTGCCTGTCACCGTCACGGCATCACCGTGCAGCAGCTCCTTCAGCTCGCCCATCAAGGCCGCTATGCCCCCGGCTCGGTCCAGGTCTTCTACGTGGTGATGGCCTGATGGACTGACCTTGACCAGATGAGGTGTCCGGGCTGATATATCGTTGAGCGAGGCCAGGGGGAAGTCCCGTCCGGCCTCGTGGGCGATGGCCAAGAGGTGAAGAATGGAATTGGTTGATCCCCCCAAGGCCATGTCGATGATGAAGGCATTACGAATGGACTTATCAGTGATGATGTCACGCGGCTTGATATCCTTCCGCAACAGCTCCATCACCTGCATGCCGGCCATCTTCGCTAAATGGATACGACCGGCCATCACAGCCGGAATCGTCCCATTACCGGGCAGTCCCATCCCCAGAGCCTCCGTCAAACAGTTCATGGTGTTGGCTGTGAACATCCCAGCGCAGGAGCCACAACCGGGACAGGCGGCCCTTTCCAACGCCTCCAGTTCGGCAAGGGACATCTCCCCCTTGGCCACCTGCCCTACAGCCATAAAAACCGTATTGAGATCTATATCACCCTTGTGTTTGCCGGCCAGCATCGGTCCGCCGCTGGTGAAGATGGCCGGAATATTTAAGCGAACAGCGGCCATTAGCATGCCCGGGATGATCTTGTCACAATTGGGGATGAAGACTAAGGCATCAAAGGCGTGAGCCTGTACGACCACCTCTACCGAATCAGCGATCAGCTCCCGGCTGGCCAGGGAATACTTCATTCCACTGTGGTTCATAGCGATGCCGTCACATACACCGATAGTATTGCACTCAAAAGGGGTACCGCCGGCCATACGCACCCCGGCTTTCACTGCCTCGGCTATCTGCCTCAGATGCAAATGGCCGGGGATGATCTCGCTGGCCGAGTTAATTATGCCGACGAAGGGGCGCTCTAGCTCCACATCGGTACAACCAAGGGCCCTCAACAGCGAGCGGTGTGGCGCTCGCTCAATACCACGCTTGATGATGTCACTTCTCATATCGTGCTCCTCAAAATAAAAAAATTTCTCGTCCACTAAGGGACGAGAACTGAATCCCGCGGTACCACCCCCCTTGATGTCGCCACCTCTTTTGCGGTGCGACATCCTCTTGAAGCACGTTAACGGGTGCCACTCCGACCGGAGCTAAACGGGTTTACCCCCTTCGCTCCAGTTGCTCCGAGGCGAGTTCGGAAGATCCATACCACTGAGTTCCCACCACTGCTCAGCTCTCTGGAGGTTGGTAGCCTTCCTACTACTCCCCATCACAGCCATTCGCCTTTCAATTTGGTTTAGATAGTAGCATAAAAATGGAAAGGATGTCAAGTTTTTGCTATAATCGCTTTGGCATGGAGCAAGTCAAGGAGATATGAACTTCGCGAGGAGCGTCACTGCCGAGTGACGCTTCGATTATGCTATAAGGCATCTTAATCTGGAGAGGCTGGGGATGAACAAAGAGAAAACAACCATAAAAATAGGCCTGATGGGTGCCGGGACGGTCGGTTGTGGTACGCTAGAGCTGCTCCACAAGAAGAGAGCTCAAATAGCCAAAACCATCGGCTGCGATCTTGAGATCAGCAAGGTATTAGTGCGTGATCCCCACAAGGAGCGCTCGCTCCCGGTCAAACGCAGTCTGTTAACCACTGATGCCGCGGCCATCCTTCATGATCCAAGCATCGCGGTCGTTGTGGAGGTCATCGGTGGTGAGGAACCGGCTTATACCTACATCAAGGAGGCACTGCAGCGGGGAAAGCATGTCGTCACGGCCAACAAGGAAGTGATCGCTAAGTTTGGATTCGAGCTGCTGCGCTTGGCCGAGGAACGAAGGGTTAATCTATTCTACGAACCGAGCGTTGCCGGGGGTATACCGGTGATAGATGTGATCCGGCGTGGATTGATCGCCAATGAGATCTTAGGTATCGAGGCTATTCTGAACGCCACCACAAACTACATCCTGACCAAGATGAGCGAGGGAAACATCGACTTCGCCACGGCGCTGCGGCAGGCGCAGTCGCTAGGTTATGCTGAAGCCGATCCATGCAACGATATCGAGGGGATCGATGCTGCTTACAAGCTGGCCATTCTGAGCACCCTGTCCTTCAAGACGGAGGTTCGCCCAGACGATGTCTACCATTATGGTATCGCTGACCTGGAGGCGAAGGACTTTCGCTATGCTAAAGAGATGGGTTACGTCATCAAGCTCCTGGCTGTGGCCAGGGTTATTAACGATGAGATCGAAGCCTGGGTACATCCGACCTTCATTCCAGACCATCACCATCTGGCCAAGGTGAATGATGTCTTCAATGCCGTGCTCTTCAACGGCGATCAAGTAGACCAGTTTATGCTCTATGGCCCAGGGGCTGGAGCAGCACCGACCGCCTCCGCCGTAGTGGCAGATCTATGCACCATCGCTCATAACCTACAGCGGGGCGTGATCGACGAGATGGGCCTGCACCGGCGTCAACGCTCTGTGCGCCACTTCGGTGACCTTGAATCCCGCCATTACATCCGCATGCAGGTAGACGACCGCCCCGGCGTGTTGGCCCAAATCTCCAAGGTGTTGGGCGATGAAGAGGTTAGCATCGCCTCCGTGATCCAGAAGGAGACGGATGAGACGGCTCGCTCTGCTGAGCTGGTCTTTATGACTCATCCAGCCAAGGTCAGCAAGATGAAAAACGCCTTAGTCAAGATCGAGAGGCTGGCGGTAGTGAGGAAGGTCTCCAGCACCTTTATGGTTCAGAAATGAATCTGAGATGTATAGATTGTCGATCCACCTACCCGATCATACCAGCCCGCCATCGCTGTGATTGTGGGGGGCTACTTGACGTTGTCCACGATCTCTCCTCCCTTAAGGATCGTCCCCTAAAACAGCTCTTTGAAACACGGCAAGGCTGTCAGGAACCTCCTTACAGCAGCGGCGTGTGGCGCTATGCGGAGCTCATTTTTCCCATTGATCAGGGACAACTGGTTTCTTGTGGGGAGGGGCATACTGGGCTATACCAGAGCGAGCGGCTATCAAAATGGGTGGGGCTCGAATCCTTGAGACTGAAACACGAGGGACAAAATCCAACCGGCTCTTTTAAAGACCGCGGAATGGCTGTGGGGACGACACATGCAAAGATAGTGGGCGCCTCTTCGGTGGCCTGCGCCTCCACGGGCAATACCGCCGCCTCGATGGCTGCCTACGCCGCCAGTGCTGGCCTCACCGCCTTCGTCTTCATCCCCCAGGGCGAGATTGCCTACGGCAAATTGAGCCAGGCTATCGCCTACCAGGCGCGCACCATTCAGGTGAAAGGGGATTTTGACGCCGTTCTCTCCCTTGTCTGGGAGGCAGCCAAGAGTCTGGGCATTTACCTCCTGAACTCGATTAACCCCTTCCGTTTAGAGGGACAGAAAAGTATCATCTTGGAAACCCTCCAACAGCTGCGGTGGTCAGCACCGGACTGGATAGTAGTACCCGGAGGCAACCTGGGCAACGCCAGCGCCTTCGGCAAGGCGCTCCACGAGTTAAAAGAGTTAGGGCTCATAAATCGCATCCCCCGCCTGGCGGTAATTCAGGCGACAGGAGCCAACCCTTTCTACGCAGCCTACAAGAACGGTTTCAGGTCCTTCAACCCGGTGAAGGCCGATACTGTGGCCAGTGCCATTCGCATCGGTCGGCCGGTGAACTACCCGCGTGCCCGTCGGGCCATCGAATGGACCAATGGGGTTGTGGAGGAGGTCGACGATGCCGAAATACTGGACGCCAAAGCCCAGGTCGACGGGGCGGGCATCGGCTGTGAACCGGCCTCAGCCGCGGCAGTTGCGGGGGCGAAGAAGCTCCTGAGTAAAGGTATCATCAAGAGGGGCGAGGCGGTGGTGGCTATCCTGACCGGGCACCTTCTGAAGGACCCCGATACCACCGTCAATTACCATTTGAGTAAGATTCAGGGGACCACCTCCACCTACGCCAACCGTCCGATCGTTATCGAGCCGAAATTGGCCGAAGTGATCGCCTTGCTCCAAAGATCGGACCTGTGACAGCTATCCTCTCCTTAGCTCGCTTTACTCCTGTTTTATATTGGAGACGATATGGGATAGGGGACGTACCTGGGCCCGGCGGGGGGGCTGAATGGTGGCAAAGATGGACATCTTGAGGGCGCGCCGGTAGGAAAGATAGAGCAAAAGCCCAACTATCAGCCAGAGGAAGCCGACGATTCGACCAAACTCGTGACTGTAGACCACGACTAACCACGTACTGAAGGTGCCTAATCCCCCAACGATGGCCGTGAGCGGTATGTCCTTACCCCTCAGAGAGACATTGAAGGGAATCTTAAACGGTCGGGGCATATCTGGATGTCTTACTCGCAGGGCGATGATCGAGATGTGGGCGAAGGTGAAGGCCAGCATCGCCCCAAAGCTATAAAGATCAGCCAACAGCTCAACGCTGCCAGGAGTGATTAAGATAGCGGCCACCAGGGCGAAGACAATGATGGCGCTGTGGGGTGTGTGAAAACGACGGTGCACCTGGCTAAGAAGGGGTGGTAACTGCTTGTGCTGTCCCATAGAGTAGGCCAGGCGCGATAACCCCAGGATGCCAGCGTTCGTGGCGATGATCAAAATAGTTGCTGCTAGTATGCCAACCCACGCTCCCAAAACGGCGCTGAAGCCAGCGGGCAGGTGATGGACGATGCCCATGACGGGGTCTTGTAACCACCTTGTGCCCAGCTCAGTGCTCCAGCCTCCATCAGGCTGCTGCATGACGGGCATAGCGCTTAAGGCGACCACAGAGATGAAGGAGTACATTCCCAGGACAGCGACAAAGACCAGATTGACCGAGCGGGGGATATCGCGCCCCGGATTTCTGGATTCCTCGGCCAAATTGGAGACCGTCTCGATGCCGGTGTAGGCGATCATTGAGATCGAGATGCCATAGAGAAGTTGGTGCCAGGTGGGCGCTACGCCCAGCTGAATATTAGAAAGTAGTATCTGCGGGCTGAAGAGGAGTAACATGCCTATGACGACGAGGATGGCTTGCGTAGCCAGGTCCAAGACAGCCAAACCGATATTTACCCCAGTAGCCTCCTTCACTCCAATAACGTTGATTACCGCTAAGATGGCCACAACAACTATGCCAAAGAAGCTATTAAGAGGCCACGTCTTGAGGGTTGGGAAGAAGACAGCCAGGTAGTTTGGCACCTCAAAGGCAGAAATGGCGATGGTGATGATGTAATCCAGCATCAGGGCCCAACCGGCCACGAAGCTGACCAGTTCATTGAAGCCTCGCCGGGCGAAGCTGGAAGAGCCACCCGCTTCAGGGATGGCCGCCGTTCCCTCGGCATAAGAGAGAGCTGTGCAGGCGAAAAGAAGGCCGGCGAATACGAACACGACAGGGGTTAATCCCAGGGCATAAAGGGCGACGACTCCCAGCGCATAATAGATGGAAGAGCCAACATTGCCATAGGCGCTGCTGAAAAGACCGGGCACCCCCAAAGCCCGTCGCAATCGTCTTACGTGGAGAATCCGTCTACGAATATAAAGGTCCCCTGGGTGGCGGCCACGGAGACGCTCTGCTTCTAGTGAACCCTCTTCCAACGGATACCCTCATCAACAGCAGTTTCATAGCCGCGCACCATCATAGCACCTCTGCAGGGAAGATGTCGAGTCTGCTCAACAAGATATATCCACCCTCCCTTGTGGCCTATTTTGGAACTATGCTAAACTGGGGTCCAAAAGATCTATTTGAGATAAGTGTCCCATGCCTATTATAGCCCTCATCATCTTGTTGGGCTTCGCCCTGCGTTTGTTTCAGCTGGCCAATCAGAGCTTTTGGTATGATGAAGCTGTCAGTCTCTACTATGCGGCCCATGACCTGCCCTCGTTGCTCAACATTGTTTCGAACAGCGAGCATCCCCCTCTTTATTTCCTTTGTTTACACTTCTGGCTGAGGCTGACTGGACGCAGCGAGTTCTCCCTGCGTTTTCTTTCCCTGCTCTTCGGACTGCTCCTTGTCCCTCTCACTTACAAGCTGGGCTACAAACTATTCGGTCGAAAGGTGGCCTTCCTCTCCGCCTTCCTTAGCAGCATCTCTCCCTTCCAAATATGGTATTCGCAAGAGACACGTATGTATACGATGGGGGCCTTCTTTGCACTACTCTCGGCCTACCTCTTCTTCTCTGCATTGTTTGCCCCACAACCGGCTGAAACGGAAAACACTAGCAGGCAGGAGAAAGCAATAACCCACCTAAGACAGGCATCCTCTTGGATCGCCTACGTCTCGGCCGGCATCCTTGGCTTCTACAGCCATTTCTATGTGGCTCTAGTATTAGCGGCTGAAGGCCTCTTCTTTCTTTGGTCCGCCTGTGGCGGACGATCCGGCCTACCAGGCAAACGGCTATTAACAGCTGGTGTGGCCCAGGGGACGATGGCCCTGGCCACAATCCCCTGGCTACCCTTCATATGGAGACAATATGAGATTAATGCCACCTACTACGAAGGATCGATAAGTCCGCTTCCTATCCTGCGCTCGATATTCCTCTCCTTCAGCATAGGACCATTGGAGGAGGGGACAGATATGTGGTTAGCGGCCATCTTCTTAATCGTTCTCTCCCTTCTTCCCCTCTCCTGGCTCTGGCAAAGGTTAAGGCGGCCGCCGCACCATCGCGAGCAGCGCCAGGAATCCACCGTCTGGGGGCAGCGCAGCCTGACCTTTCTCCTTTTCTGTCTATTCATCCCCATCCTGCTGACCTTGATCCTGACGCAGGATCGACCGAAGTTCGCTCCCCGCTACCTTCTGCCCATCACTCCGGCTTACTACATCTTGATCGCCACCTGTCTCCCAATGGTCGAACCGGTGAGGCGACGATGGCGGATTGCTTGGAATTTATTTCTCGCCTTAGTCATCCTTCTGATCACAGCTACGTCAGGCTATAGCCTTTACAATTACTATTTTATCGAGAAGTACGCCCGTGACGACTTCCGGTCGGTGGCTGGCTACATCGTCGCCCATGAGCAACCTGATGACGTCATCATCCTTGTGGGTGGGCATGCCCTACCAGCCTTCGACTACTATTACAGGGGGCAGGTGCCGCGATACCCCCTACCGCCAGGCATCATTCTCTCCCTGCAACGACCAATAACCAACGAATCCTTATCGCAGTTGAATGAGATAACCTCAGGGCATGGGCGAGTCTGGCTTGTTCTCTGGCAAAACCTGGAGGCTGATCCTGGCAATCTGGTCCTCAACCAGTTCTTGGCTGCCTGCCCACGCCTGGAGGTAGACCGCTACTTTCACGGCATCAGCCTGCTCTTATTTTCGCTTGAGACGAAGCCCCACTTCCCCGTCGAGCCATCCCCAGAGTATCACCTCAAAGCTAACTTTGACACAAAGATCGCTTTACTGGGCTATCGCCTCTCTTCAGCACACCCCGCCCCTGGAGAAACCATTCGCCTAACCCTCTACTGGCAAGCACTGGCTAAGATGGATCAAAACTACACCGTCTTCGTCCATATCCTCAACCAAGGTGAACACATTTGGGGTCAGATGGATAAGGTGCCGATCAGCGTTCACTATCCTACCTCTAAGTGGCGGATCGGCGATCTACTTCAGGATGATTATGATCTGCGAGTATTACCGGGCACTCCACCGAGACGCTACGCTATAGAGATCGGTCTCTACCTCAGGACAACTATGAAGCGGCTCCCCATTTTGGACGAAAGCGGTCGCCCAAGCGGTGATCGTCTGCTTATCCCAGGAATCATAGAGGTGAGGAGAGTTACCCCCATGCCTTTGGAAGCGTTTGATATTCAACACCCTGCCTACTACCGTATGGGGGATCAAATCACCCTCTTGGGTTACAATCTGGAGCCAAATAGCCTTATTGACGAAGGCGTATTGCGCTTTACCCTGTTCTGGCTGGCTGAACGACCCATCGCGCGCCACTACCTGGTCAATGTTCAGGTTCTTGATCAGGAAGGGAACGTTCGCCTCGTCCGTACCACCGCTCCAGTGGATCGGCAATACAGCACTACTCGCTGGGAACAAGGAGAGATCGTTAGGGATATCTACACCGTTGGTCCTCTGACTGGACTATCAGACAGCGAATATCTCCTGCAAGTAGCCTTGATCGACGCTGAAAGTAAAGAGGGCTTAGTGGTCTATGATAAAGAAGGACGGGTGCTTGGTCAGGTGATCCCCCTATACCGCTTCCATCTGAAGAGATGAACCGTTCAACCCCTTTTCACCACCCGCGCCGCCAGGAAGGCTCCAAGCGGCTTCGCCACCAGGGAGGCAAGATCATCGATGATTTTGGCGAAGCGACCCCGAGCGATGAACGGCCAGGGAGGGAAGAATATGACCCCTTCCCAGGAGACCTCGCCGTAGGGGTGGAGTAAGCGCAACAGTTCAGGCGCGCTGAAGAAGTGGGCCTGAGCGTAGAGGCTATCCTTCCGCCGGGCTCGGCCGATAGCCCAGATGCTCCAGGCGTTCAATACGCCTATCACCAGGCGCCCACCGGGCTTCAGAACGCGCCACATCTCGCCTATAGCGAGATCGGGAGAAGTAATGAACTCCAGAGTCGTCACGCTGAGGACCACATCGAATGTTTCGGAGGCAAGGGGTAACGCCTCGGCCCGAGCGCGTATGAAGTCTACGTGTAGATCTCTAGCCCTCGCCTTTCGGGAAGCAATGGTGATCATCGCCTCAGAAGAATCAAGCCCTACCGCCCTCGCCCCTCTTCGGGCCAACTCTAGGGTATAGTTGCCTGTCCCACAGCCCACGTCCAGGGCTAACTCACCCCGTTCAATCCCGGCGAGGGAAAATATAGCTCGCTTCTCCAGGTCATCGCAGAGCGCTCCCAGAGGTGCCTTATACCATTCATCGTACCCAGAGGCTATAGTCTCAAAGGTAACCGCCACAGATGCCCTCTTTCTCCCTTTACCGTTCCCACCAGCTCATTATGCGGAATCTAGCTATTTTTGCAATATCACTTCAGGGTGCTCTCACCCCCCTCAGTCCCCCTCTCCCACTTCGGGGAGGGGGAGGGGAGATTAGGGCGGAGCCCTAGAACCCTCCAAGGAGGGGATGCCCCTTCTGGACTACCCCTCTGCAGGAGAGGGG
This sequence comes from Chloroflexota bacterium, assembly GCA_023475225.1. Taxonomy (NCBI): domain Bacteria; kingdom Bacillati; phylum Chloroflexota; species Chloroflexota bacterium. The sequence goes on along the minus strand of JAMCVK010000050.1, from coordinate 52,759 downwards.
GGAGGAGACTCTTTAATTAGCCTCCGCCAGCCCTGTCAAATCAAATGATAATGTTACCGAGAGGTGATGCTTGACGAACAGGTGGCTGGCGGATACAATGGCACCAAAAATGAGGGTGGAGGAGACGATGCTTATCACCAATGGCGCCTTACTTACCTTTAACCAGAACAACGACGTCATCACCGATGGCGCTATCCTGATCGAGGACAACGTTATTGCTGCTGTTGGAACGACCGCTGAGCTCCGCGCCGCACATCCAGAGGAGGAGGTACTCGATGCAGGGGGCAAGGTAGTGATGCCCGGCCTGCTCTGTGCACATACCCATTTTTACGGGGCCTTCGCCCGAGGGATGCCTTTTTCCGGCGAGGCACCAGCCAACTTCCCCCAGATCTTAGAACGGATTTGGTGGCGTTTAGACAAAGCTCTCCGCCCCGAGGATATCCGCTACAGTGCCTATATCTTCTTGTTGGATGCGATAAAGAACGGCTGTACAACTATCATCGACCACCACGCCAGCCCCAACGCTATCGATGGCAGCCTTGATGTAATCGCCGAGGCTGCCCAAGAGGCGGGGGTGCGTTGCAGCCTCTGTTATGAAGTGACTGATCGCGATGGAAAGGAAAGAGCTATCGCTGGCATAAGGGAAAATGAGCGGTTCATCAAGAAAGTGCAGCAGGCGAGACGAGCGGGGAAGGAAACGGACAGAACCAGCCTCCTCGGAGCTACCTTTGGCTTGCATGCCTCTCTGACCCTTTCAGACCAGACGCTGGCCAAATGCGTGGAGACGGCCGCGCCCCTTGGGACTGGCTTTCACATCCATGTAGCAGAGGATATGGCCGACGTAGAGCAAGCCCTGAAGATAAGTGGGCGAAGGGTGGTGGAACGTCTGGCCCAGGCGGGCATCCTGGGTGCCAAGACCATCGCTGCCCATTGCGTCCATATCAACGAGTCCGAAATGCAAATATTGAAAGAGACGGGTACACGTGTTGTTCATAATCCACGCTCCAATATGAATAACGCTGTCGGTGTTTCTCCCGTATTAGAGATGCTTGGGCGGGGGATTGAGGTTGGCCTGGGCAATGATGGTTTCAGCATGAATATGTTCCAAGAGATGAAGGTGGGTTACCTTTTACCTAAGCTGGCCAAACGTGACCCGCGGGTTCTGGGGGTCGATCAGATTTTAGCGATGGCTTTTCACCACAACGCGGCCACCGCAGCCAGTCACTTTGAGCTACCTCATTGGCCTCCCAAGTCCCTCTCCCCAGCTGTTTCGACAGCCAAGTATCCTTTCAGTGAGCTGAGTCCAGGAGCCTACGCCGATATAGTCTTACTCGACTATGACCCCCCTACTCCACTACATAAGGGCAACGCTGGTGGGCACCTGATCTTCGCTATAGACGGGAGCAATGTGGTTACCACCATCGCCAACGGCAAAATCTTGCTGAAAGATCGCCAGTTGCTCACCCTCGATGAGGAGCGGATAGCGGCGCGAGCCCGCCAGCTGGCCCCCCAAGTCTGGGCCAGACTCTAGCTACCCCATCTGCCGATGTCGCTAGTCAGTGCTCTTAACGTAAGCGATGGGGAAGTGATCTCCTTCACCGGCGCCGGTGGCAAGACGACGGTGATGTTTCGGCTAGCCAGGGAGTTAGTTGAACAAGGCAAGAGGGTAATCACCACTACGACAACGGCTATCTATGAGCCGACCCTTGAGGAGTCAGATTATCTGCTTCTGGCTGAGCGGCCTGAGGAGATGCTTCGCCTGATTCGGGAAGGTCTGAGACGCTATCACTCACTCACGGTAGCCACTGGCTACCGCTCAGAGGGACAACGGCGCAAGTTGCAGTCACTGGATCCCTCCTTGATCGCCGAGATCGCCGCTTTGCCTGAGGTATCGAACGTGCTGGTCGAGGCCGATGGGGCAGCGGGGCACTTGATTAAGGCCCCAGCTGCTTATGAACCGGTGATTCCCCCTTGCAGCGGTCTGGTCGTCTTCGTTGTGGCGGTAGGAGCGATAGGGAAACCCCTTACCCCGCAAGTGGCTCATCGTCTGGAGCAGGTGATGGCCGTGACCGGTCTTTCTTCGGGATGCATCCTCAGCGCGGAGGCTGTGGCTAAGCTTATTATACATATGGAGGGAGGGGCAAAGGGATTACCACCCGGGTCGAGATACGTCCCGTTCATCAACATGGTCGAGGACGAGGGTAGCTGTACCATCGCCAGGCAAGTGGCTGCCCTCGTCCTGGAGAGCGGCCTGGCTGAGCGGGTTGTCTTTGGCTCAGCCAGGGGACTAGCCCCCATCGAGGTAGTGTTGTCCAGCTACAAATGAGATCAAAACAGCGCCTCGTTTATCTTCTCATCTTACTTCTGTTAAGTAGCAGCGCCTGTCTGGGACCGGGCCCGCAGAAGACCACTGACCAGTGGGGCAGAGCTACACTTAAGACGGAAAGGGTGTATCCGACAGTGATCTCCTCACCACCCCTAACGCCTCCCCCTACAGCGATGATCACTCCCACCGTTAGTCCTCCCGCAGTGCTTAGCCCCACGGCTACGATAGCCATTACTCCAATTCCCACCGCTACATCGGCAGTGATGGCCACCCCCACCGCTACGCCAACAGCGCTGGCTACCCCTCCAGCTGCTTCTCCGCTGAGGATCAATCCGGAGGCGGCCCCTCACCAGCCAGCTAAAACGGGTGTAGCCGTACCCATCTTGATGTATCATCATATTGCAGAAGCCGATCCGGCCGAGGCTTATCGCTTTGAGCTCTCCGTCCACCCAGCCACTTTCGAAGCCCAGCTACGCTATCTGGCTGAACATGGCTATCATTCCATCTATCTGGATCAATTAATCGCCCATCTTGAGTTGGCTATCCCGCTCCCCCCAAAACCGATCATCTTGACTTTCGATGACGGCTATAAAGACAATTACACCCACGCCTATCCCCTTTTACGCAAATATGGTTTCGTGGGAACCTTCTTCATCATCAGCGGTCTGGTGGGGCATAAGGGGTATATGTCTTGGACAGAGATAAGAGAGATGAGTCAAGGAGGTATGTCCATAGAGTCGCACAGCGTCACCCATCCCGATCTGGCCGTCGCCTCAGACACCGTTATCCAGCGCGAGGTCAAGGAATCGAAGGCAGCTATCGAACGAGAGGTGGGAAAGCCAGTCAGGCTCCTGGCTTATCCCTCCGGCCGCTTCAACCAACGGGCGATAACCATCTTGCAAGCCAACGGTTATCGAGGGGCTGTCTCAACCCTCTTTGGTTTCAATCATTCCTTCCCTCAGGTTTATGCCTTGCGGCGGGTACGGGTTAGTGGGAAGGATTCTCTAGCTGGATTCGTGAGCAAGTTGCCCTAACGTTTGATCGGTACTGTACGGTGGAGGCTGACGCCGAAGCCAGCCACGCTCAATCAGCGCCTCAGCGATTTGGACAGCGTTCAGTCCGATCCCTCTCCGCAGGTTATCAGCTACAACCCAGAGGATGATCCCATGAGGATGGGAAACATCCTGCCGTAAGCGCCCGGCGCAAACCTCATCCTGTCCAGCCACCGACCAGGGTTGCGGGTAGAGGCTGACGGCCGGATCATCCATGATGCGGATACCGGGGGCTTCTGTCAGGATAGCCGTAACCTCGTCAGGTTCCAGTTCGTGGCTCAGCTCGATGTGCAGAACAGCGGAGTGTCCAACGTAGACCGGTACCCGTACAGCGGTGGCCGAGACGGCCAAATCCGGAGCATGCATGATTCGCTTCATCTCCTGGATAACACTCCATTCTTCACGTGAATAACCATTATCCAAGAAGACGTCCACCTCTGGTAAGAGGTTGAAGGCGATCTGATGGGGAAAGACATGGGGAATGACCGGTCGCCCTTCCAGGATGAGATTAGTTTGGGTACTGAGCTCTTCGACAGCCACGGCACCAGCAGCGGAGACAGATTCGCAGGCAGCGACGATTACCCGTTTGAGTGGGTTAACTTTATGGAGAGGATATAAGGCCATAACCAATTGTACGGTCAAAGGGCTGGGATTGGCGATGAGTCCGGCATGTCCTTGCAGGTCCTCCAGGTTGACCTCAGGCACCACTAAAGGCACGGTCGACGTCATCCGGAAGGCATAGCTGCTATCGATGACTGTCGCCCCAGAGCGGACAGCAATAGGGGCTAGAGCGGCACTGCTGTCTGCTTCCGTACAGAAGAAGGTGATGTCGATGCCTCGGAAGGAATGAGAATCTAATTCCTCTATTTCCGGCTCCCCTGGCCGGGGCACGATTCGCCTCTCCGTCACTTGATTAGTGGAGAATAGACGAAGCTCTCGAAAGGGGAAGTGACGTTGCCTGAGGACCTTAAGCAACTCCTGCCCAGCAAGTCTAGTGGCGCCAACTATGGCCACATTATAATTCCGCAAACCGTCGCTCTCCTACGGTAGTTTGATCTCGATGGGCTTGCCGTAATCAAGAAAGGTGAGGGTGGTATCGGCTGTCTCTTCCTGACCAGTAGGTGATTTATACTTGACGATCACTCTTTCTTGACGTGGAAGCTCTGTTATCTTGTCGATCCAAACTTCACCATCGACGGCAATCACTTTGGCCATGTCCCTGGCATGTGTAGCATCGACGGCGGCTACCTTGGCCAAGACAGGAGAGAAGGCGAGGTGCTGATGCTCTGTACCCCCCAACACCTGTACGCCGAGATCAGAGACAGTACCGAAATTTCGCAGGTAGACAATAAGGGTATAAGGGGAACTGCCCGGTCCGATCCCACCCCAAGCCAAAGTGCAGTCCCGACGCTCGCCACGGGAGTCGGCGCAGAAGGTCTTACCATCGACGCTGGTGACAGTCTTGAGCACATCAGCCTGGCCAGATAGTGTCCATTGGAACCTATTCGGCCAGATGATGGCTCCCTGCCCCTCATATTTCCATTCGCTAGGACGTCCTTCGTAAGTATAGTGGTGGGTGGCGGAGATGGTGAAGCGATAGCTGGCGGCTTTATCCATCTTACTCAGAGCTGTTTCCAGCAGTTTGATCGCTTCCATCCTTTTGGCCTCATTTTTGGTAGGAGAGGGGACCGGCATGGTGGGAGTTGGAGTAACAGTGGAGGTTTGGAAACAGGCGGTAAGCAACCCCAAGAGAAAGATAAGAATCACGGCTAACTTAATATTATTCATCCAGACCTCCCTGCCGTTTTAGCCACTGGGGTTTGGCACAGTATACAACGAGAGAAGATTATTAGCAAGATATTGTTTTCGTTCGACAGAGCCTTTTTACGGTGATGGTGCTGAATTTGAAGCGGTCGAAGACTCTTCGAGATGGTGCGGTTGTTGAGTGGGATAGGGTTCCGTGGGGTGATTTGTGGTGTAGCCAGGTAGGGGCGACCGGCCGGTCGCCCCTACCTGTGTCCAAAAGGAACAAGGAGGCGGAAAGATGGGCTAAACAAGGGGTCTGGAGGCAACTACAAGGTGAGAAAGCCCTAGAAATGGGCTAAATACGGCGAACACTGCCTTATTTGAGTCCGAAATGAGCTACGTAATGAGAAGAGAGGTGTACGTGCTCAATGTCGTTCAACGCTCTCACAACGGTTTTTGACATGTGGAGATATTTAGGATATAATGATATAATAAAGGATGGAATTTCCAGATACGAGAGGGCGTGGTAAACGGATGACATGGCTATGTCCGGTCGCAGATGAGAGCCAATTCCCTGGCCGATGCCTACCGTGCCCGTTGGGCTGGTGGTACTCAGGCCAGTAGGGAGGGCGCCGAGTGGGATGTAGTCAAGGCAGCCACCGTCTTTGTATTTGCTCCGGTCATGGTCATGTTCCTCTCCGGTGGGCATCGGTTCATGCATGGGACTCTCTAGACGAGGCCCAGGAAGTAGCACATAAAGGAGGTGATGACAGCGCGTATCGTATAGAGATAGTCAGCCTATCAGCCTAAGAGTCGGTTTTTCAATCGGCCCAAAGAAGAGGAGTAAGAACAATGGAGGAAGTCGATAGGTTACAAAGTTTGTTCACCTCAGGGAAGATAAGCCGCCGAGAGTTCATCGTGCGAGCTACAGCCATGGGGCTCTCCGCATCTAGCATAGCAGCCCTCCTCTCAGCTTGTATCCCATCGCCGGTCGCAGTGACACCGACGCCAACGGCCACCCGCGTACCGCCGACTCCTAGCCCTGTCCCTGGCCCAGCAATTGGGGGCACCCTGGTGGAGCAGTTCCTGACCGAACCAAGAGTTCTCACCCCGAACTATGTCTTCGATGCCTGGATGTTCTACGTAGCCTCTGTAGTCTTCAATCGGCTGGTCGCCTACAATGGTAATTGGGAGATTGTCCCCGATCTCGCCGAGAAATGGGATGTTTCCCCTGACGGGAAGACCTACACCTTCTCCCTGGCCAAGAATGTTAAATGGCATGATGGCCAGAAATTCTCGTCTGCCGATGTCAAGTGGACCGTAGAATCAATCCAACAGACGAAGGGTGCAGCTACCGCATCCCGAGTGGCGAACGTGGCCAGCGTGGCAACCCCTGATGACAACACCGTCGTCTTTACCCTCAAGAACCCCGATGCCACCTTTCTTGCCGACCTGGCACACATCTGGTCCTTCATGATCCTGCCCAAACACCTGTACGAGAATACCGACCCCCCGAATAACCCCTACTATAACAAGCCCGTAGGAACAGGGCCCTTCAGGTTCGTCGAGTGGCAGAAAGGCTCCAGTATCACTGTAGAGGCGAGCAAAGACTACTGGAAGGGGCGACCCTATCTAGACAGGGTCGTGTACCGTCTCATCCCCCACTACCCCACAGGGTTGGCCGCCTTGGAGGCGGGTGAGATTCATCTCACCACGCTCGAAACGCTCACTGAGGGGCCGCGCTTGGCGAAGGACCCCAACATCCGCATCATCTCCTGGCCCGTGCCCATCCTCTTCTGGCTGGGTTTCAATGTCACCACTGAGCCGTTCAATAAGAAGGATGCCCGCCTAGCTATCGCCTACGCTGTGGATCGTGAAGATGTCAGTCAAAAGGCCTATGGCAGCTATTATAAGGCGGCCAGCTACGCCTATCTACCGTCTATCACTTGGGCATTCAACACAGCTGCCAAGCAACCATCGGTTGACCCAAAGAGGGCTGAGGAGTTGCTCGACAAGGCCGGGTTCCCCAGAGGCGCTGACGGCGTGCGTATGCGCGTCAGCCTGGTGGCTCCGTTGGCCAATGGACTAGACAATGTGGCCACAGTAATCCAGGCACAGCTTAAGAAGATTGGTGTCGAGGCCAAGGTAGAAACCCTGGAGTTCGGCGCCTATACCGAAAAGGTGTTGAAACGCTATGAGTTCCAGCTCACGCTCTCCGGGGGATACCAGGGGCCCGATCCCAGCGAGTGGGTGCACTATGTGGGGACAGGCGGCTTCCGCAACGCTATGAGATACAGCAACAAACAGGTAGACGATCTGTTCAAGAGAGGACGCGAGGCGAAGACGCAGGCTGAGCGAAAGGAGGCCTACTTTCAAATTCAGCAGATCATCATCGATGATGTGCCTCGGGTCAACATGGTCGAGTTCTCCTTTGTCTATCTGCTGCGCAGTAACTGCCAAGGTCTCTGGATGGAGCCCGATGGCCTGAAGAAAGGACTCAAGTACAACGACCTCAGCGCTGTGCACATGGCGAAGCGATAGACCATCAGGCACTGCCTGGGGCCGCAGTGATTGTTGGCTTGGTGCAATGGCCCACATTGCACCAAGCTACGCCTTGGCTCAAAGGCTATTCATAATAAAAAGTGACTAGCTACATTTTGCGCCGTCTGCTGGAATTCGTTCCAGTGGTGTTGATGATCGTGCTGATTAACTTCCTGATCATCCACACTGCACCCGGTGATCCAGCGGTGATTATGGCCGGTGAAGACGCCAAGCTCGATTATATAGTGGCCGTGCGGCAAAAGTATGGGCTTGACCAGCCGCTCACGGTGCAGCTCTGGCGATATCTCAGCTGTCTAGCTGAGGGAGACCTGGGGCGCTCTTTGAGCCACGACCGGCCAGTGGCCGAGCTCATCCTCTCCCGACTGCCAGCGACGATCCTCTTAGTGCTCAGCAGCCAAATCGGGGCTATCGTTGTTGGTATCGTCCTTGGCACCTATGCCGCCCAGAGATATGGCAGCAATGTGGATCGCTTCCTGACGGCCTTATCCTCTGCCGTTTACTCCGTCCCCGTCTTCTGGCTTGGTCTCCTCTTGATCCTGCTATTTGGGCTGAGGTTACATTGGGTACCCACATCTGGGATGGTGAGCATTGGCCAAACTTACAAGGGCTTTGCCTACGTGATGGATGTTCTCCACCATCTCATCATGCCCCTTACAACCCTGATCCTTGCCTATTGGCCCCCATATTATAGGGTTACCCGCACCAGTGCTATCGATGTTTTGCATGAGGAGTATGTAGCTGTAGCCCGTTCCAAGGGCCTTAGCGAAAGACAGGTGTTCTACCGCCACGTGCTGCGGAACGCCATAATTCCTACAACATCCCTTGCCGGTCTTCAGCTAGGGTTCGTCGTTGCTGGTACCGTACTGGTGGAAACAGTATTCGGTTGGCCGGGCATGGGGACCCTGATGTACAATGGCATCCTGTCCCGAGATTACCCTATACTGATGGGTGTATACGTCGTGGTCTCTATATCTGTGCTTTTGGCCAGTCTGCTTACAGACCTTGCGTACCTGTGGCTGGATCCCAGGGTAAGCTATCGGTAATGAGTCGAGTATTGAGGTCATATGATCGGTAGATTCCTTGGTGCGTTATGGATCACGCTGCGAAGGGAAAAGATTGCTGTCCTGGGCCTTGCCCTGGTGCTAGGCTGGACGGTTGTAGCTCTGGCTGCTCCCTTCATCTCGCCTGCTGATCCATACGAATTGACCACGGCAAGGTTGGTGTCTCCTAGCCGCGAGCACCTATTGGGCACCGATCCTTTCGGTCGTGATGTCCTGAGTCAGATCGTATGGGGCACCAGGGTTTCGCTTCTGTTCGGGCTTGGTGTGGCTGGATTATCTGGGTTAGTAGGCATCTTTCTAGGCGCCATTCCAGGGTACTTCGGTGGACTAGTGGATGATGTCGTTTCCCGCCTCACCGAGATTTTCCTTATGATCCCCTCACTTATGCTGATCATTCTGGCGGTAGCCCTTTTTGGTAGCGACATCTCGATCGCGATTGTCATCGTGGCCCTGACCATGTGGCCGGCCAACGCCCGTATCATGCGAGGCCAGGTGCTTCAAATCAAGGCCCGAGGGTATGTCCTGGCGGCGTTAAGCTACGGAGCGGCGAGCTGGCGTGTTCTTTTAAGGCATATCTTCCCTAATGCCCTGCCCCCAGTAGTAGCCAATGCCACCTTGCAGATGGCTTCGGCTGTGATCGTGGAGGCAAGCCTGAGCTTCTTAGGGTTAGGGGACCCCAATCACGTCAGCTGGGGACAGATATTGTACCGAGGCCAGTTCTCTCGTTCTGCGTGGTGGCTCTCCATCTATTCAGGACTCGCTATCTTCCTCTTGGTGTTAGGCTTTAATCTCCTGGGTGATGCTGTGAACGTTGCCCTTAACCCGCGGCTACGAAGGGGGTAGAAGAGGCCCGATTTGAGCTGCAGGTCCAGCACATATTCACGATGAAAGGAGTCCTATCATGGCGAGGGAAGAACTAAGGGGTCGGGCGGTGCGGCTTGCTGATGTGCGCCCGCGCCTCCTGGATACAACGAACTACATGCATCGAGGAGATGGCCGTGTAAGTGACTTGTTGACACCGGAGCGGGCAGGGACCAAGAATATGATCCTCGGCACCTCCGTCTACAACCCGGGATCGGTCACCTGGGCTAAGATTCATAACTTTGAAGAGGCCGTATATGTTGTTTCTGGGCGAGGCATCTTCTACGTAGAGGAGGAAGCCATCTCTCTGGAACCGGGAACCGCACTCTTCATCCCGCCAGGTGCCAGACACAACATCGAGAACAATGGCACAGAGCCCCTGGTGTTCATCTTCGCTGCCGCTCCTCCACCTGCGCTGGCCCCCACCTTTCCAGATACACAGACATCGTCCAGGCGGGTTGATGTCTAGTTGCGAAAAGTGCAGAGCAATCCTTAGAATTTTGGAGGTTCGTCATGAAGCTGGATGACAAGGTGGCAATTATCACCGGCGGCGGCAGAGGGATAGGCCGGGGCATCTCCCGACGCTTTGCTGCTGAAGGGGCCGCTGTATTGATCGCCCAGCGCGATCCTGAATCGGCTGCCCGGACCGTCCACGAGATCGAGGAAGCCGGGGGCAAAGCCTCTTTCGTGCCGACGGACATTACCAAACCGGAACAGGTCGCTGCCATGGTCGAAGCCTGCCAGCAGCGCTATGGTCGCGTCGACATCTTGGTAAACAATGCCGGTGTCAGCGGGGTGAACGGGTCGATTCTCGATATGCCCCTGGAACTCTGGCAACATTTCCTAGATGTTAATCTAACGGGGACTTTCCTCTGCGCCCAGGCCGTCGGGAGGCTGATGGTCAAACAACAGATCAAGGGAAGGATCATCAACATAGGGTCCATTAATAGCTTTAGGGCGCAGAAGAATGCGGCGCATTACGTAGCAGCGAAAGGGGCAATTCCGCTGTTAACCATGGCCATGGCTGTAGATCTTTCGCCCTATGGCATCCTCGTGAACGCCATAGCCCCAGGCACCATCAGCACTGAAAAGACGGCCCTCCGCCTCGCCAATGAGACCTATCGAAACATGATCGCCAAAAATGTCCCTCTGGCACGGACAGGCCGGGTAGAGGAGGTGGCCGCGCTCGCCGTTTTTCTGGCCTCAGACGAGTGTGGGTACATTCAGGGTGCAACCATAGTCATCGACGGTGGGTTTCTCGCCTACCTGCGATTCGACTGACCTTCGTCAGATGCCCCAAGTGAATGGTCTATGATCTTTGACCTCGGGGCCAGAATTTATAGCAGGGGTCGACCGGCCCTTGTCCGTGACCAAGAGGGAGAGCATACTCGATAGCTTTCGTAATAAATTTCTTGGCTATAGCTACAGCCTGCTCAACCTCGGCTCCCTTCGCCAAGGAGGCAGCTATGGCCGCGGCGAAGACGCAGCCAGTGCCGTGGGTGTGCTGTGTCTGGATGCGCCTGGCTCGGTATTCGCGGAACTCTCTACCATTGTAGAATAGATCGTTGGCCTGCTTCGGATCATGCCCACCCTTAATGACCACGTTCTTCGCCCCCATAGATATCAGTTCTTTTGCTGCCCAGCGCCTATCATTCCGAGTGTGCAGCTCCCTGCCCACCAGCACGGCCGCTTCAGACAGGTTGGGTGTAAGAACAAGCGCCAGGGGAATCAATTGCTCACACAGAGTGGCGACGGCTTCCTCCTGGAGGAGTTGGTCGCCGGTCTTGGCGACCAACACCGGATCCACCACCAGATTGGTTAGCCGGTGTTCCTCGATCTTGGCCGCTACCACCTCTATGATGCTGGCATTCCCCAGCATACCGGTCTTCACCGCATCAGCCCCAATATCACCTACTATGGCCTCAATTTGAGCTGCCACAAGGTCGGGAGAAAGCTCCAGGACGGATGTTATAGCCATGGTGTTCTGAGCGGTGATGGCCGTAATGACGGTTGTGCCATAAACACCGCAGGCGGCGAACGTCTTCAAGTCGGCCTGGATGCCGGCGCCTGCCCCTGAGTCTGAGCCAGCGATGCTCATAGCTGTTCTCATCGTTGTCCTCCTAATATTGGTAATCCCTAAATACAAGGGGCAGGTAGGTTTTATGTTCCGTCGACTGAGGCACCTGGGTCGTGCCCAGCTCGAAGGCATCCAGGGTGACGATGGTACCAGTCGAGTTTGCAGACTTGGTTCCGCTGCATACCACCTTGATGGTATGCCGACCATAGTTCAGTTGATCGTTCTCATAAACCCTCTGCGCATCGGCAACTGTACTACTATAGAGGTCTACCAGTCCAACCTCTTTGTCATCAAGGTAGATCTTGGCTATTCCTCGGTTAGGACCTTTCTGGGCGACATATCGTATCTGTGTACCGGCAAAGGCGAAGGTGGCGCTCGCTCCGGCCTGACTGGTATAGTGGAGAGTATCTCGTATGTTGGCCGTGGCACCTATGCCGAGGGCTCCGCGGTTCCAGGCGCCATCGTACTGGACGAGAGGATGAACATCATCGATAATGTTTGCCCCTCCCCAGGCCGGGTGGCCACTCACGTTATCAGTGGTCAGCGCCCTGGGATTCGTGCCATCAGCGTTCATCACCCAGAGGTTATAGTTGTTCCGTTCCTGGGTTATTCCTCCCTCTCCAACCTGATAAACGATTTGGCTACCGTCCGGCGACCAGCGTGGCCTCTCTGCATCTGTGCCTGGATTACTTCGGGTCAGTTTTACGGCGTTACTGCCATCGGCGTTAATGACGTAGATATCGGAGAAGGCCGCGGTGAAATCGGCCGAGGCAGGCATACATAGGCGTCCAAAGGCGATCCTCCGGCCATCAGGTGACCAGGTGGGATATAAATCGTAATAGGAGTAAAACAGACCGTAAGGGTCGGCCAGTATCTGCTGTCCTCCAGTTCCATCGGCATTGAATACCCAGATTCCGATATGACCCCAGTTCGTTCCGGTCACAAAGCAAACGATCTTATCCTCGAGGGGTGACCAATCGGGGGTCCATACCGTATCGCCGGCCGACACCTGCATTGTGGCCAGGATGTTATTGTTTAGGTCGATCACCCGCACAGTCGGGGCAGAATTAACGACCCACTTGGAGCCATCCCAGGTTTTGCTCCATATGCTCTGCATGATAGCCAGCCTGGTACCATCAGGAGACCAGGACGGGGTCTCAAACTTCTGCCCCTCCGGTCCGACGGTGATGGTGACCTGAGGAAAGACCCCATTTTGGGCTTGGACGCTCGTATAGCCCTGCACCAAGCCCGGGCCGATATGACCACCCCAGCTCGTGGAGTCGCCTTGCGCCCGCACCCATAAGGCACTTAAAGGCACACCAGTCAGGGTGAACTCACCCGTTATGGCGTCGGTCGTGGTGGAGTTCTGACATCCCTGAGCGAAGACCACGGCACTGGTGGGAGGGCGGCCATCCGCCTGCACCACCCGACCCTGGATGATGCCCGTTGGCCCAGGGGCTTGGGGCGCGACGTAGAACCCCGTGATCATCCGCATGTTAGTCCCTCCCCGCATCCATAACCATAATATTCCTTTCGGCGAGGGTGAGGGCCGCATCATAGTTGGAGGAGAAGGCTACCCTGGTTCTATCCGCTGACCAGGCCGGGTCGAAAGCCAGGATGGGTGCCGTAAACGGGGTGATCTGCACAGCCTGGCCGCCCCCGCCTGGCATCATATAGATGTTGCTGCCAAAGTTGGTCTGCCCCCGCGTACCACTGAGCTTGACCATAGCGATGAAGCTGCCCAATTCGCCCTGGGCATAAACGAGGGCAGGTTCCCGTCCCAAGAATTTGCATGCCCCGGCAGAGAAAAGCCCAAGCGAGAGAATGCCGGCAATTGTCAGCAAAATCAGGAGGAGCAGACTTAGGGATTTCACAGGCACCCTCAACATTAGGAATGAGTCCAAGATCATATTAGTAGAGAACAGCGATCTTGACAAGAGGGGCAACTTGTATTATTCTTGCAGTAAGACGTCTTACCGGAAGGCATCGAGCGATGAACTACACCTTTGTGACTGAACCCTTGCCAGATCGCATTAAGGAGTTCCTGTTCCACGAGATAAGAGAGGGACGCTACAGAGCGCAGGATCGTTTGCCGGCTGAGGAGGCCATCGCCAGGGAATTAGGGGTCAGTCGGCCATCTGTTAGGGATGCCCTCACCTCCCTGGAGAAGGCTGGCTTCGTTATACGACGACCAGGGGTAGGAACGTTCATCAACCGTAAGGTGCTTAAGATCGCGGCCCGCCTCGATATAGAGAAGGAGTTCTGGGACCTGCTTCTCGACAACAGCTATAAGCCAGAGGTGATCCTGCTTGAGCTGGCCATAGAGAAGGCGAGCCCCAAAGTGACCGAAAGGCTGGAGCTACCCCCAGAAGCCGAAGTATTGAAGACAGAGAAGGTCTGGTTGGCCGACGGTGTTCCGGCCATCTATTGCATAGATAGGGTTCCCACGGCCATCGTCCGTCGAGAGTATGATCTAGCCCAGCTGAAGGAGCCCATCTTCACCTTCTTAGAACAGGTCTGTGGGGAGACGGTCAGTTACGAAATAACGGAGATAATACCCGAGGTAGCCAGGGATAGGCTGGCGGAGATTTTCCAGTGTCCCTCAGGCACACCGATTCAAATATTCGAAGAGGTCGGCTTTAACGAGAACGATATCGCTATCCTCTACTCTGAGGAGTTCTACGCTCCTAAACTCCTTCGCTTTAAGGTCGTGCGCACTAAGGTCTAACCATCGTTTGCTAACTATCATTCTGGGGGTGAAGCTATGTTGTGAACTGGACGATAAGTGGAACTGGTTACCGACTTTCGACCATGAGGGGGATGACCCGAACAAGGCGATAACAAATACAATTAGGAGGAACAATATGAAAGGACGATATCTATCTTGGCTTGTCCTGTTTCTGATGATAACCTCGCTACTCCTTAGCAGTTGCACGTCTGCCAGTACCCCAACCCCTACCGCAACCAAGGCGGCGAGTGGGACTAAACCACTTAAGGTGGCTCTGATCCTCCCTGGCCGTATCGATGACCTCTCCTGGAACCAGGCCGCCTATGAGGGGTTGCGCAAGCTAAAGAACCAGATGGGGGCGGCTATGGAGATGAGCTATGTCGAGAATGTTTATAATGTAACCGACATAGAACCAGCCCTGCGAGACTATGCGCAGCGTGGTTATGATTTGGTGATTGGGCACGGCTTTCAGTTCCAGGAGCCGATCATTAAAGTTGCCGCCGAGTTCCCCAAGGTTCACTTCGCCCTTGGCACAGGCTACAAATTGGCTCCAAACGTCGGTGTATATGACGTTAAGCTGGAGGAAGGTGGCTACCTAGCTGGCGTCCTCGCCGCCAGTCTGACGAAGTCAAACAAGATTGGTGTGATTGGTGGGGTGGACGTCTCTGAGATTCATCGTGGGCAAGAGGCTTATAAGTATGCTGCCAAGCAGACCAAGCCCAATATTGATATAATGGAGGTCTACACTGGCGACTTCAGGGATACGGCCAAGGCCAAGGAGGCTGCCCTGCGCATGATCGATTCTGGCGCCGATGTCCTCTGGACTACCGGCGACGGTGTCGGACTGGGCGTCGTCCAGGGAGCTAAAGAGAGGAACACTAAAGTCATCGGGGTGGTGATGGATCAGCGTCCTTTGGCTCCAGACCAAGCGGTGACCAGCGTAGCGTACGACTGGTCTATCAGCTTCGCCGAGATGATCGATGATATCAAGGCGGGCACATTTGGCAACAAGCATTACTGGCTTACGCTGAAGAATAAGGGGCTCGTTCTCTCACCGTTCAACGAGAAGCTGGTGGGCAAGGACGTCATCAGTAAAGTGGAACAGGCCAGGGAGGACATCATCTCCGGCAAGATCAAGATCCCCGAGTTCAAGCAATAGGTACCCCAACCCGGCTGAACTGAAGGAGCCCTCCTGGCTCCTTCAGTTCAGCCCTTAGTAGAAGGATGGAAGAGTCTATTGAACGACCCTACCCCAATTGTGGAAATGCGGGGGATCGTTAAAAGGTTCCCCGGTATCCTGGCTAACGATCATATCGACCTGACGATAAAGGGCGGCGAGGTCCACGGCTTGCTCGGTGAGAACGGGGCCGGCAAGACCACGCTTATGAACATACTGTATGGCCTATATCACCCAGACGAGGGGAAGATTGCTGTCGGAGGACAGGACGTTCGCCTCAGATCACCCTTGGATGCTATTCAGTTAGGGATTGGTATGATTCACCAGCACTTCATGCTGGTGCGACCCTTCACTGTCACCGAGAACATCATCCTGGGCTTGCCTTCCTCCAGGGGCCCCTTCCTGGACTCAGAGCTTGCCAAAGAGCAGGTCCGCTCCTTAGCTGAACGGTATGGGCTTAAGGTTGATCCAGTGGCCCGTGTTGGGCAGCTATCTGTTGGACAGCAACAAAGAGTGGAGATCCTGAGCGCTCTTTACCGCGGCGCTGAGATATTGATCCTGGACGAGCCAACGGCTGTCCTGACCCCCCAGGAAACAACGGAATTGTTCAAGATGTTGGAGACCATGGCCACCGAGGGTAAGGCGGTCATCTTCATCAGCCATAAGCTGAGTGAGATAATGGCCATTACTGACCGTATCACCGTACTCCGGGCTGGCAGGGTTGTAGCGACCATTGAGACCTCAGCTACGAATAAAAGGGAATTGGCCAGAATGATGGTCGGACACGAGCTAACCTTCGCCAAGCCCGAAAGGCGTACCAGCGATGGGGAGACGGTGGTCGAGGTGGAGAGATTAAAGGTCCGGAACGATCGGGGGTTGGTGGCTGTGAACAATGTTTCGTTTTCTATTCACGCTGGCGAAATCCTAGGAATTGCTGGTGTAGATGGCAATGGTCAGGCAGAGATGGCGGAAGCCCTCACGGGTATGCGCCGGGTCGAATCTGGCCGCCTGAGGATCAACGATCGGGACATGATCAACCTCTCCCCTAGAGAATACATCGCCCAGGGAGTAGGACATATACCTGAAGATAGACAAAAGACCGGTTTGCTGCTAAATCTCAGTGTGGGTCGCAACGTTGTCTTGAAGAGCTTCAATCAACGCCCTTTCTCTCAAAATGGTTTGCTTAGCTTTGGCACGATCAATCAGTTTGCCGATCGAGTAATCAAGAATTTCGATATCAGAACCCCGGGGAATAACACACCAGTCAGGTTCCTTTCAGGTGGTAATCAGCAGAAGCTGATATTGGGCCGAGAGTTAACGATAACGTCCAATTTCCTGGTGGCCGACCAACCCACGCGGGGACTGGATGTTGGAGCAACGGAATACGTTCACCAACAGTTGATCAAGCAGAGGGAGGCTGGCATGGCTATTCTCCTTATATCAGCCGATCTGGAAGAGGTTTTGACCCTCAGCGATAGGATTGCCGTCATGTATGAAGGTGAGATTATAGGCATCATTCCGGCTGAGCACGCTGATATGGAGGAGATTGGATTGATGATGGCCGGTGTGAGACACCAATAATACCCCTCTGAGGAGATTCAGCCTTGAGTGTAGCGAGCCAAACAAAGTTGACACGGCTAGGTGGCGGTATCTTTAAAGGAGCCCTTCCACCCTTCCTGTCCGTAGCCTGCGCTTTGGTTATAGGGGCAGTCCTATTGGCCATAGGTGGCAACGACCCCGTGCAGGCTTATCTGGCCATGTTAAGCGGGGCCTTCGGCAGCACTGATAGGATGGCCGAGACGCTGGTCAAGATGACTCCTCTCCTTATCGTGGGCCTGGCGGTATCCATTCCTTACAGGGCCGAGATCTGGACGATTGGACCGGAGGGACAGCTGGTTATGGGAGCCATCCTTTCTACGTGGGTAGGGCTCACGCTGGCTGGCCTGCCACCGCTCGTCCTTTTGCCCCTCACCCTTGTAGCCGGCTTCGTAGGAGGCGCCGTTTGGGGCTTAGTCCCCGGTATCCTGCGGGCTAAACTTGAGGTCAACGAGGTCATCACCACGCTGATGTTAAATTATGTCGCCATCTATTTCCTCGGCTACCTCGTACGAGGACCAATGATGGATCCTCACGGGTTTAATTTCCCCCAATCTCGTCTTCTCCCAGCATCCCTTCATCTGATTAAAATTATACCCGGCACACGTCTTAATGTAGCCTTCATCTTGGCCCTCTTTCTGATGGTGGTCCTGATTCTCTTTTGGCGGACGACGCTGGGCTTTCGCACCGAAATTGTGGGGGGAAGCCGAGTGGTAGCCAAATATGCAGGTATCGATGTATCTTGGAACATCATTTTTGTTATGCTCCTCTCCGGAGGTCTCTCTGGTATCGCTGGTTGGGGGGAGATATTCGGTATTCACCATCGTCTGCTCGATGAGATCTCAGGTGGCTACGGCTATCTAGGGATGGTCATCGCCCTTCTCGGGGGATTACACCCCCTAGGGATAGCCTTAGCCTCATTCTTATTTGCTGCTTTGGTCGTTGGGGGTAACGCTATGGAACGAGCAGTGGACGCCCCCTTCGCTGTCGTCAGTGTCATTCAGGGTTTAGTCATTCTCTTCGTTCTGGCCAGGACCATTTTCACTCTCCGGAGGTCTGCTGTTGCTGGATAAGCTCCTCACCTTGAGCTTCGCTGTTGGGCTTCTGGCGGCTAGCATCAGATTAGCCGCACCAATACTCTATGCCGCCCTCGGTGAGATAATTACCGAACAGGCTGGTATCCTTAACCTGGGGCTGGAGGGGACTATGTTGATGGGAGCCCTTGGAGGGTTCATCGGTACGCTTTATACTGGTAACCTCTGGCTCGGCGTATTATCAGGTATGCTGGCTGGTATCATCATGGGGCTGGTGATGGCCTTCATGGTCGTCACCGTAGGGGCTAACCAGGTTGTGGCCGGTATCGGCGTGACTATTCTGGGTACAGGTCTTTCTACCCTCCTTTTCCGGGAGATAGTTGGCATCCATCGGTTACCACCGACAATCCAGCCTTTTCCAGACCTCTCTTTCCCTGTGCTGAGCGAGCTGTCTGTGCTCGGCCCGGTCCTCTTTCGACATAATATCCTTGTCTATATATCATTTCTGCTGGTTATCGTCACCTCCATTATCCTCTTTAAGACAACCTTCGGACTCAAAGTGCGTGCTGTAGGCGAGAACCCCGCTGCAGCCGATACGCGAGGCATCAACGTATATTACATCCGCTACCTCAGCCTGGCTATCGGGGGCGCTCTGGCCGGAATTGGGGGAGCCTTTTTGAGCCTGGGTTATTTGAACACCTTCTTACCCCAAATGACTTCAGGTCGTGGTTTTATCGCCATAGCTGTTGTCATCTTCAGTCGTTGGAACCCATACCGAGCGCTAGGTGCAGCCCTACTGTTTGGTGGAGCCGATGCTCTCCAGCTCGGGCTCCAGGCCATGGGCGTCCCCATCCGGAGTGAGATACTATTGGCCCTGCCCTATCTCTTAACTATACTTGTCCTGATCGGCGTCTCGCGCCGGGCCGAATTTCCTAGCGCCTTTACCCTGCCCTATCGAAGGGGAGGAGAATAATTCATATACCAGCCTGAGAAATAACGGAGTCGTCTATGACTACGACCACCAGCCCTTATCGGGCGATCGCTAAACCAATAGCACGATGGGATGCCGGACCAAAGGTTCAGGGAGAAGCAAAATACGCTGGCGATCTCTGGTTTGAGGGCATGTTATACGGGGCGGTTTTACGCTCGCCTCACGATCACGCCCATCTCCTTTCCATAGATCTCTCTGGGGCGAGGGCCTGTCCAGGAGTTGTGGCTGTCCTCACTGCCTCAGATATACTAGGGCGGAACGCTTTTGGAGTGATGGTTCCAGACCAGCCGATTCTAGCCTTCGAGAAGGTTAGATTCCAGGGTGAAGCGATAGCTGTCATCGTGGCCAGGACTGAGGAGATCGCCCGCCAGGCACTCAAACGGATCAAGGTCTCATACCAGATGCAACCAGCCGTCTTCGACCCCGAGATAGCCCTGCGGGAGGACGCCCCTCTAGTACACTCAGACGGTAATCTCCTCTCCCACCGCCAGATCCATGTCGGGGACATCAACGCAGGGTTCGCCACAGCCGACCTCGTCCTCGAAGCCACCTTTCGAACGCAAACAGTTGACCACGCCTACCTGGAGCCAGAGGTGGCTGTGGCTATCTGTAATAATGATCAGATCACTGTTTGGGCCCCCTCCCAGAACCCCTTCAAGGACCAAGAGCAGATCGCTCAAGCACTGAACCTGCCCCTGGAACAAATTCGGGTGATCAACCCGGCTATCGGCGGCTCCTTCGGAGGTAAGGACGATATCGCCTTACAGATAATGGCCGCTCTGGCAGCTTACCAGACCCGCAGGCCGGTTCGTTTCGTCAACACTAGAGAGGAATCTGTTCTCTCACATCCCAAGCGACACGCTGCCACCCTCTATTACAAAGTTGGGGCCACAACTCAAGGGCGTCTGACAGCTCTGCAAGCGACCATCTTCGCCAATACCGGCGCTTACGCCTCCTTCGGTCCAGGCATCGTCGCCCTTATGGCGGAGATGGCTAGTGGGCCCTATCATATCCCCCACATCGCCGTGGATACCTATTGCGTTTACACGAACTGCCTCATCGCCGGGGCCATGCGCGGCTTTGGTGTCCCGCAGGTCAATTTCGCTTGTGAGAGCATCATTGATATGCTGGCCGAGAGGTTGAGTATCGATCCTCTGGAGATTCGCCAAAGGAACATCTGGCGGAAGGGAGATACCACTTCTACCGGTATTCGGTTGAAACATGAGGTCGGACTCGCTGCCTGCCTGGAGATGGCTGAGCGTGAGCGAAGGCGATTGGCAGCTCGCTATAAGGAGAAGAGCAGAGTCGATGGTAAACGCTACGGGTTCGGTCTGGCCTGCTCCGTAATGACGACGGGCTTTGGCTTCGGTATCCCGGATGAGGCCACAGCCAGGATCGACTGGTCGGCGAAGGGCGGGGTACAGTTATGCTTGGGAGGCTCAGAGATGGGGCAAGGCTCGGTTACGGCGATGATCCAGATAGCGGCCGAAGAGCTGGGCCTGGACTACGACGAAATAAACGTGATCGTGGCTGATACGGCGCAGACGCCAAAGGCTGGCACGGCCTCAGCCTCACGATTGACCTACGTCCAGGGCTCAGCCGTTCTCCTGGCCGCACGTGAGGCCAAAGCGAACTTGCTGGCTGAAGCCTCCAGGATACTCAGGGTACAGCAAGAAGGGCTGACCTACACAGCAGGCGTCGTCTGGAAGACGACTGCCCCTGAGCAACGCCTCTCCAGTGAGGAAATCGTGCACGCAGCTCAACGTGAGGGGCGCTCGGTCTCGGGGATAGGGCATTTTACCTTTCCCTATCCAGCTGAGACAAAGGACACATTCGGAATCGGCCTTCCCCACGTCGTTTATAGTTATGGCACCCAGGTGGCCGTTGTCGAGGTCGCCCCGCGGACGGGGAAGGTGATCGTAAGAGAAATCAGCGCTATCCATGAGGCGGGCCGCATCATCAACCCTGCCACTGCTGCTGGACAAATAGAGGGTGGCGTGTTGATGGGCGTCGGCTATGCCCTGTATGAGGAGGTTCGGCGCAAGGGGGAGGGCTGGGTCATTAA
Organism: Chloroflexota bacterium; assembly: GCA_023475225.1. Lineage (NCBI taxonomy): Bacteria > Bacillati > Chloroflexota > Chloroflexota bacterium. Next base: position 31,483 of record JAMCVK010000050.1, on the reverse strand, counting down.
TCTCTCAGAATACATCATCCCGACCTCCATCGATGCCCCGGAGGTGCAGGCCATCTTTGTGGAGGGAGAGGAGCCTACTGGACCCTTCGGCGCCAAAGGCTTGGGCGAAATAGGAACAGTGGCTACCGCTGCAGCCATCGCCAACGCCATAAAGGATGCCACCGGGGTACGCCTGCAGTCCCTGCCCATGACGGCTGAGGCGCTTTTCATTGCCCTTCAAGAGGAGAACTTATGCCAATGATAGCCGACGTGGTCAGGGCAGCCCTTGGTGAGGTGCCCTGTGATCTGCTTTTGAAAAACTGCCGCTTAGTCAACGTTTACTCCGAGGAGATATATCAGACGAATATCGCCATAAAGGGGAGGTATATCGCCAGCATCTGCTCGGATGAGCCGTTGCCAGCAATGGAAACACTTGATTGCGCCGGCTTATACGCCATTCCTGGCCTCATGGACGCTCACGTGCACATCGAGGCGACGATGTTAACCCTTGAGGCGCTAGCCAGCCTGATTGTGCCCCAGGGGACAACGGCCATCTTCATCGATCCTATGGAGATAGCTAACGTGGCTGGACTTGAGGGTGTGCGTGCCCTCCTGGCCGGTGTCCAAGGAGTCCCTCTACGCCTGTTTCTTGAGGTTCCTTCTCGGGTGCCGACCGCTCCTGCCCTGGAAACTACAGGAGCAAGCCTGGGGCTGTCTGAGGTGCAGGAGATGCTATGCTGGAAAGAAGCAGTCAGCCTGGGGGAGATGGATCCCACGAAGATCATTCCTCCTCAGGAGGAGTACCTCGGAAAGATAGAGGCAGCTCGCTCCCTCAGGAAGATCGTCAACGGGCACGCCATCGGACTGAAGGGATCACGACTCAACGCCTATACGGCCGCCGGCATCGCCGACGACCATGAGTGCGTCACCGCTGAGTCGCTGATCGAACGGCTGCGCCTGGGACTGCGGATAATGGTTCGCGAAGGGAGCACGGAACGAAACTTGAGCGCCCTCCTTAGAGGGGTGCAAGAGGGCCATTTCGATTACCGCCACCTGATCTTCTGTACCGATGACAAACACGCTAGCGATATAAGCAGCGAGGGACACATCAGCTATAACGTCAAGAAGGCCATCAAGGAAGGGGTTCCACCAACCAAGGCCATCCAGATGGCTACCCTCAATATTGCCGAGCACTTCCGTCTCGCTGACCTGATCGGCTCCATCACCCCAGGGAGACTGGCCGATATCGTTCTGGTAGAGAATCTGAGGGACCTGAAACCAGGCTATGTGCTGGTTGATGGACGGGTGGTAGCCAAAGACGGCCGTCTGGTGAGGCCATTAGCGCCCTCTGCTTATCCGTCCTGGCTACGGAACACAGTCAAACTGCTGCGCCCGATAACTCCCCAGAGCTTTATCCTCCCCAGCGATGGCACAGAGGCCGACGTGCGGGTAATCGCTCTCTACCCCGACCAGATCATCAACAGGGAAGAGAGAGCCACCTTACCCGTACGGGGTGGGGCCGTACGGCCCTCGCCTGAGAAGGATGTGCTGAAGCTTGTTGTCGTTGAGCGTTATGGAAAGAATGGCAACGTGGCCATCGCCTTTGTCAGAGGTTTCGGTTTAAGGAAGGGGGTGTTGGCTTCTTCGGTAGCCCACGACCACCATAATTTGATCGCCGTCGGTTGCGACGACGAGGACCTGGCTGCAGCCATCAACGCCCTGGTGGAAATGCAGGGTGGTTTCGTCGTGGTGAAGAAAGGAAAGGTCCTGGCCTCTTTACCTTTACCGCTGGCCGGTTTGATGAGCGATCAAGAGGCAGAAACAGTGATAGCGCAATCCCAGCGCTTGAACCAGGCGGCGGCCGAGCTCGGTTGTCAATTGCCGGCCCCCTTTATGACGCTCTCCTTCATCTCTCTGCCCACCGTGCCCGAGCTAGGCATCACGGATAGGGGACTTGTTGATGTCGTCCAACACCGCATTATCAACATCAGGGTATGATGGAATTCATTCAGGCTACCTCTTCGGAACAGGCCCTTAAGACGTTGGCCGAATATGGGGAGGACTGCGCCATCGTCAGCGGAGGCACCGATCTGGTCGTTTCCTTGCGGCGGGAGTTGATCCGCCCGAAGGTGATCCTTGATATCTCCCGGATAGGGGCCTTACGAGGAATCGAACGCCGGGATTCGTCTTTGACCCTCAGTGCGACCCTGACGATGACCGACCTCTGCTACACAGAGGCGATACGTCGCTCGGCGCCGCTTTTGGCCGAGGCAGCCGCCACCGTCGGCTCACCATTGATCAGGAATAGAGCCACCCTGGGAGGCAATATCGTCACAGCCTCGCCCGCTGGGGATACCCTTCCTGCCCTCCTGGTACATAACGCCAATGTGCGTTTATGCAGCCTGAGCGGTTCACGGGAAATAGCGTTAAGAGAATTCCTAAGAGGTCCAAAACGGACCGACCGGCGACCCGTGGAGCTCCTTACCGCCGTCATCCTTCCTCTCCTGGGCGATGGATGGGGCAGCCGTTTCGTCAAACTGGGACAGCGCAGTGCCCTGGCCATCGCCATCGCCAGCGCCGCCGTAGCCGTAAAGATCAAAAGCCACATCATTGCAGAGATACGCATCGCCCTTGGTTCTGTAGCTCCGGTACCTCTCCGGGCGTGCCGGACGGAGAACTGGGCCATAGGTAAACCACTGGAGAAGGAGTCCATAGAAAAGATAGCCCAGATGGCCGCGACAGAGGCTTCGCCGATCAGCGATGTGCGGGCTTCAGCCGAATACAGGAGGAGAGTGACGTCAGCCCTGGTAGAGGAAGCCTTGCGCGAGGCTGTAAATCGCCTCCTCCGAAAATAACTTTAAGGACAAGGCCAATGAAGATCGAGCTCACCGTCAATGGCCACCGCCACATTCTTGAGATCTCACCAACGGACACTCTCCTGAGAGTGATCCGGGAGCAGTTGCATCTGAGCGGGACGAAGGTAGGTTGTGAGGAGGGGGATTGTGGGGCCTGCACCGTGCTCATTGATGGACAGGCAGTCAATAGCTGCCTGGTGCTGGCGGCGCAAGCGGATGGCTGCTCAATCCTGACGATAGAGGGGTTAGGTAGTGCTACCAGGTTGCATCCTCTGCAGGAGTCCTTCGTTCGCTATGGAGCTGTACAGTGCGGCTACTGTACCCCAGGCATGCTCCTCAGCGCTAAGGCCCTGCTAGATCGTTATCCCAACCCTTCCCGCCAGATGATCCGAGAAGCCATCTCAGGCAACCTCTGTCGCTGCACCGGCTATATGCGCATCATCGAAGCCATCGAGGCTGTCGCCAGAGGAGAGTTCTCACTGGACGAATCTGGAGACGGCTAATCCAGCATCCGCAACTGCACTCCTCATTTTCAAAATGCCCTCACCATCATCATCTGACAACCTCTCCGCCTAAATGTTATAATTATGGTGTAACTATCGCTTGGTGGATGTTGGCTTGAGCGTATCTGGCCGCTAAGACGGAGGAGAAAACGATGTCTGGACATAGCAAATGGGCTCAAATAAAGCGCCAAAAGGCCGCTGCTGATGCAAAAAGGGGTCAGATTTTCACCAAGCTCGGTCGCGAGATCACCTTGGCGGCCCAGCAGGGTGGTGGCGATGCGGAGGCGAACTTCCGCTTGCGGCTGGCCATTCAGCGGGCTCGGGAAGCAAATATGCCCCATGAGAACATCGAGCGCGCTATAAAGCGAGGGCTTGGTGGAGGGGAGGCAGCCACCTTTGAGGAGATCTTTTATGAGGGGTACGGACCAGGCGGAGCGGCCATCCTCGTCGAGGCGATGACCAATAATCGCAACCGAACAGCGGCCGAGATTCGCAATGTCTTCGCCCGCGGCGGGGGCAACCTGGGTGAGTCCGGCTGTGTCGCCTGGATGTTTGAACCGCGCGGTGTCATCACCGTAGAGACAAAGGGAATAGACACAGATGAGGTGGCCCTGTTGGCCATCGACGCCGGAGCCGAAGACATCAAGACAGAGGATAACGTGGTTGAAATCTATACCCAGCCCGCTGATCTGGAGAGGGTCCGCCGCACTCTGCTGGAGCAGAAGATAGCCATCATCGCCGCTGAGAATGCCCTGGTCCCCCAGACGATGCTTCAGTTGGATGAAGACGACTCGGCGAAAGTGCTCAGACTGCTGGACAAGCTCGAAGAGCTGGACGAAGTACAGCGTGTGTATTGCAACGTTGACTTTGCAGAAAGTGCTTTAGCGAAGTATGCCAGCTGAGGGCGCGAGAGAAATGAGCCGTGAACCCTCATCTGGACTTATGGCTAAACACATCGTACTGGGAATCGACCCCGGTACGGCCACGATGGGTTATGGGCTGGTGCAGGCCCAGGGAGAGCAACTGAGCCTGATCGATTATGGCACCCTCACTACACCAGCTACTCTCCCTGTCGCCAACCGCCTGCGAACCCTTTATCAGGAGTTGCTGGGGCTGATCCAGCGCTATCAGCCGAATGAGGTCGCTCTGGAGGAGCTCTTTTTCAACAAAAATATCCGCACCGCCTTGGCCGTCGGTGAGGCCCGCGGCGTAGCGATGCTCGCCGCGGCCAACTGCGGATTGACTGTGAGCGAATATACGCCCCTCCAGATCAAGCAGGCTATCGTCGGCTATGGGCGGGCTCGTAAAGAGCAGATCCAACAAATGGTGCGCCTGTTGCTGGGGTTGGATTTCCTCCCCCAACCAGACGATGCGGCTGATGCCCTGGCTCTGGCCATCTGCCATCTCCATACCACACAGCAGCAGGCTGCGCTAGAAGCACGACAAGGCGGAGGTGCCTCTTGATCAGCTGCGTGCGTGGTGTCCTGGAGACCCGAACCGGCGAATACGCCATTGTTAATGTCGGCGGTCTGAGCTTCCGGATATATGCCCCCACCAGCACCCTGCGGGAGATTGGGTCCATCGGTGAAGCGGTACATCTGTTTACTCACCTCTATGTGCGTGAGGACAACCTTTCCCTTTATGGCTTCGCCACAGAGGATGAGCTGCACATGTTCGAGCTGCTGCTCACCATTTCCGGCGTTGGCCCCAAGGCGGCCACGGCTATCCTTTCGGCCGTCCCCGTACCACACCTCCAGATAGCCATCGCCTCAGGGAATGCTGATTTTCTGACCCGCGTTCCTGGCATCGGACGTAAAATGGCCGGACGCATCATCTTAGAGCTGAAGGGTAAGGTAGCTGCCGAAGGACTAACTGCCCCCCTATCCATCGTGGCCCCGGCCGATGCGGATATCTTGGCCGCCCTGACCAACCTCGGCTATAGCGCTTCAGAGGCCCAGGCGGCCATACGTTCCTTGCCAGACGATCACACCTTGACTATAGAGGAGAGGATCATTTTAGCCCTACGCTTCTTCACCCATCGCTGAGATGGATACAGTCCTGGACAAACCGTCTTAAAGGTAGAGAAATGAGGGTGGTGCCAGTTCAATCTGAGGAGGTGTATCTGAAATGCAACCAAGAGAGACCACTCATCTGTGGGTGGGAAGGGTGGCCGCATTAATCGGGCTGATCTTTGCGCTATTGGCTGTAGCGGAGGGGTTGGCTGGCACCAGGTTCCTGGCCGCGGCCCCATCGACACTGCTTCTCTGCGCCATCGCTGCCTTCCTGGCGGCCTTGTGGATCGCCGTGGATGAAATCATCGAGGCTGGGCTGAAGAGTAAGTAATTGTTTTAGAGGACGACCGCTCAAGGCACCACCCTCGTTTCCCTACCTTTACGATGGTTCGCTCCCTATCGCCATAACCAGACACTAGCAGGGTTGCCGAACCACCGTCCGCTACACCATCGCCAACGGTGTCAGTGAGGAATGTCATCCCATCAGCGGCATAGAACGACTCAAAAGGGGCGAACACGGAAGGCTGCGGCAATAGCCAGCCAGAGCAGGATCCCGGCGTAAACCCAGTCGATGCGCAGAAACTTGAGCAGGTTAGCCAGGTAGATGGCCCCGGCCACCGGATAACCCAAAATAGCCGATAGATTACCCAGATGTAGCTGATGCCTGGTCATCTGCCAAAGGCTTGCGGCATCGGCACGGCTGGGTAAGGCATGCAGCGAGATGGAGAGGCCACACCAGAGCAGAAGAGGTGATAGCCAGAGTGATAGCCCGCTCGGTGGGTTGCCCGTAGCACCAAACCCGCCCCACATGGCGACTAGAATAAGAAAAAGGATGAAGGCAAGGCCGGAGTTGATCAATAGGGGGCCGACAACGATGGCAAAATGGCCCCGAAAGCGCCTGGGACTACCGTGGACAACATAGCCCGCGGGATTGCCTAAACGAAAGAAGACAGCTTTATGAATGGGTGCTCCAGCGAGCTGACAAAAGAGGTAATGAGCCAGCTCGTGGATGATCACTCCGGGAGCAGCGAGCAAAGCCGAAATACGATTCCAAAACATCAGCGCATCTATTTTATCCCCACATGGATGGCGATGGCCCCTCCCGCCAGCAGCCTATAGCTGACCTCTTTCAAGCCCACCGCACGCATTATATCAGCCAGTTCCTCAGCGAGGGGGAAGGTGATGATTGAACGTGGTAAGTACGTGTAGGCTGAACCATCACCGGCGACCAGCTGGCCCAGGATCGGTACCAGGCGATGAAGGTATAACCCGAACAAGAAGGCGAAAATCCCGGCCTTAGGTCTGGTTAACTCCAGGCAGACCACTCGCCCGCCCGGACGTATGACGCGACGCATCTCCCTAAACCCCTGGGCGATGTCCGTTAGATTACGCACAACAAAACCGCTGATGGCAGCGTCGAACGCATCCGCAGAGAAGGGGAGGTTCAAAGCATCCCCTATCTGGAACACGATTTTATGCTGCGATCCACTGACTATCGCCTTCCGCTGGGCCCGTTCCAGAATGTCTGCGCAGAAGTCGACAGCCACAATCCGTCCGGCCGGGCTATGGCGGGCCAGATCGAGGGATAGCTCGCCACTGCCAGTGCCCACGTCGATTACTGTCCCACCCTTGGGTATAGCCGCCATCTGCACGGCCAACCGTCGCCAGCGTTGATCATAGCCAAAGGTTATCAAGGTATTCATAAGATCGTAGCAGGCCGCAATGCGGGCAAACATCGCCCGCACATACGCCTCTTTACCTTGAGCGTATGGTTGATCTAAGGATTGATCCTTAACGTCCGACATCGACCCAACCACAGAGGGCCCTCTGGAGAACATCTAGCAATAGGTAGATGACTAAACCTAATAAGCCCATGGCCAGGACACCGGCATACATCTCGGCGTAGGCCTGCCTCCCCCAACCCTCCACGAGGATGTAATAGCCCAGGCCAGAGCTCGTGGCTACAGACTCGGTGAAAAATAGCACGGCTATAGCCGTACCAATGCTAACGCGCAGCGCCGTCAGGATGGCCGGTAGACAGGCCGGAAAATAGACGTAACGAAGCAACTGGCCCCGCCTGGCTCCCAGGGAACGCACCGAATAGGCCAGCTCTGGCCGCACCGCATTGGAAGCATCACGCACGACAACCAAAACTTGATAGAAAAGGATAAGCCAGATGAGAAAAATCTTCGAGGTGTCGCCGATGCCCAGAAAGAGCAGAACGATGGGCAGTAACACGATCTTGGGAACTGGATAAGTCAGATAGACAAATGGTGAAACGAGACGATCCCAGTTTTTAGCCTGACCCAAAACCAGTCCAAGGGGGGCGGCTGTGATGACAGACAAGAGAATGCTGACCACCACACGATAGCTGCTCACCAGCGCATGCCATCCCAAACCGTTCAAGGACGCCTGGACGAAGGCAGCGAAGACGGTCCACGGTCCAGGCAAGATCGGACGATCAACCACGAGGGCCATCAGATGCCAGATGAGCAAAAGTAAACCTAGAAAAAGAGCCAATTTACCGCCTCTGGCCATCGTTGATCCTCTCCACTTCAAGACGTACTTTATTACATTTGGCATAGAACTCGGGATGGCCCCGATAATCCAGCTCCCCGGCCTGAGGATTGTTGATAACCTTCGCCGTACGGATTGGGGGTGGGGGGAGCACCAAGATCTTCTGGCCAAGAAAGACGGCCTCCTCGATATTATGAGTAACCAGGATTGTGGTCAGATTCCCCTCAATGCCCAGTTCGATGACCAGGTCCTGCATGCTCTCACGAGTCAGGGCATCAAGGGAGCTAAATGGCTCATCCATAAGCAATAAATCCGGATTCACGGCCAGCGTACGGGCGATGGCCACCCGCTGGCGCTGCCCACCGGATAGTTGGGCTGGATACTGTTTGGCTACCTCTTCAAGCCCCAGCCTTTGGAGCCAATCCCTCGTTTGGTCCGACCACATCCTGGGGGGTGCCTTTCTGATCTTCAATCCCAGGGCGATATTTTCCGCTGCCGTGGCCCAGGGCAGCAAACCATAGTCTTGCAGAATCAACCCAGTAGATGCCCGTGGTTGTATCACCCGATACCCATCAACCACGATAGAACCGCCGTTCGGGGAGCGCAAGCCAGCGATGAGATAGAGGAGGGTGGTTTTCCCACAACCAGAAGGACCGATCACCGCCCAGGCCTCGCCCTGCTGCACCGACCAGTTGAAATCCTCGAAAAGGGGGACCTTAGGGAAATAAGCGAAGCTGAGTTGCTTGATCTCAATCATTTGGATAGGAGTTTATCGTTGACCATATCTTCGTAAGCAAGGGAGCGGGACAATAATCCCTTTTCGACCATCCAATCTGTGGCCCGTGCTATTTCGCTCCGCGTTGGCACGCTGGCCAGAGGGAAGCGGGGTATCTGATATATGGTCTTAACCGCTGGTGGTACCTTGGCCTTCTCCACGAGCAGCTCACGATATTTTTCCGGATCAGCATTCACCTGGCGCACAGCCTCCTGCTGGGCCTGAATCAGACGCTTGACCACATCCGGCCTCTTTTTCAGGACCTCTTGTCGAAAGGTGAGAACGCTCTGTCCTATCTGTGATTCACCGTCATCGAGGATCACCCTCGCCCCTTGTTGACGAGCTAGCGTGGTGAAGGGCTCTGGCAGCGCTGCCGCGGCTACTTGCTTGTTGATAAGCATCTCCAGGCGGAGGGGAATCTTACTCACCTCTACTCTCTTCACCTCACCCGGCTTAAGTCCGGCGGAGAGAAGCAGCTGATCAGTGACGTAGTCGATCACCGAGTTCTTGGAGATGGCGATCTCCGCCTGACGCAGGTCAGCGGCTGACTTGATGGGACTATCTCCGGCGGCGAGGATGGAGATCATCGCCTGCTGTCTACTTCCTCTGAACGTGACTAAAACGATGCGAGCCTGATCCCGCTCTCGATTAAACAGGGCTGAAGAGATAAGGTCGTTGAGCTGTCCATCAATCTGACCAGCCTGTAGCGCCGCATCACGCTCAAGGGCACTGGCAAAGGGAACCAGTTCCACGGCCACATTATGGGCCCGGTAATAGCCTTCCTTCTCGGCCACGTAGAAGGGCAAACTATCAACGATGGGCAACATCCCAATCTTTAGATTTATGTCCTCACCGCCGCTGGGAGCGCAGCCAAGAAGGATGCCACCAGAGGCGAGAAGGAGCCCCAAGGCTATGATGACAGAGACCGTTGATTTACCTTCTTTCAATCTTTCCTCCTTGAGTATCAAGTCCATCCAGAAACTTCCCCTTGAGCTACCTCAACCAGAGGGAAACGAGGGTAAAGGCGAAGACACAGATAGCGATGTAGCCATTGACGTTGAAAAAGGCCACATCGAGCCGAGAAAGATCGTCGGGCGATACCAGGCGATGCTCATAGAGCAAAAGGGCCGTCGCAATGAGCCAGCCCAGAAAGTATATTAGGCCGAGGGAGAGCATTAACCCTACAGCTAACAATGCTGCGGAGGTGAGGACGTGCAAGGCCGTTGACAGCCTCAGGGCGATGGCGACACCAAACTGAGCCGGCACGGACCAGAGTCCAGCCTTGTGATCGAAATCGACATCCTGGCAGGCATAAAGCAGGTCAAAACCGGCTATCCAGGTAGCGACGGCGAAGCCGAGAAGCAAGGCTGGCCAATCCAGCGTACCCCTCACTCCCAACCAACCACCCAGCGGTGCCAGGGCATCAGCCATCCCCAAGATGAAGTGCGAAGCCCAGGTGAAGCGCTTCGTATAGGAGTATCCCACCACTATGGCTATGGCCAATGGGCTGAGCTTGAGGCAAAGATCATTCAGTTGCCAGGCGGCGACGATAAGCAAAGCCGCTGAGGCCAGGCCGAGAGCCAGCATCTCGTAGAACGAGAGCAAGCCTCTGGGAAGGGCCCGCTGGGCGGTGCGGGGGTTAGCCGCATCAAATTCACGATCGATTATTCTATTGCTGCTCATAGCCAGCGTTCTCGCCCCCACCATAGCCATAGTGATCCACCAGAACTGATGCCAAGTGGGTAGCCCGCCTGCTGCTAAGGTCATCCCCAAGTAGGCGAACGGCAGAGCGAAGATGGTGTGTTCAAACTTCACCGCTTCCAGTAGAAGCGACATTTTAGCGCTAAGGCCAGTGGCCGTCACCCGGGATTCCCTCAAATCTCGTATTCCCCCCATCGACTATCTACCAATCTTTTGGTCTCCTCATCCATACTTATCTCCAGAGGCCATACCCGTGGATGTCCCTCCTCTGGCCACTTAGCTGTCGCATCGATGCCCAACTTACTCCCAAATTGGGGTAGGGGCGAGGCGTGATCGAGGTCATCGAGTGGTCCATCGATGATCAATAGATCACGGCGCGGATCAATGTTGCCGGTTACACGCCAAATGACTTCCGAGAGATCATGCACGTTGACATAGTGATCCACCACGATGATGATCTTCGTCAGCATCATTTGCATCATTCCCCAGAGGGCACAGATAACCTTCTTCGCCTGGCCCGCATACTCTTTCTTGATGGAGACGATGGCTAGATTCTGGAACACCCCTTCCACCGGCAGATTCAGGTCGACCATCTCCGGCAGCATCATCTGAAGCAAGGGCAAGAACAACCTTTCCGTCGCCTTGCCCAGATGGGCGTCCTCCATTGGTGGTTTCCCCACAATGGTAGCCGGATAAATCGGCTGGTGACGATGGGTGAGGCAAAGGAGATGAAACACAGGATACTCGGCAGCCGGCGAATAGTATCCCGTGTGATCCCCGAAAGGACCCTCCGTTCGCCGCTCGCCTGGATCGACGTATCCCTCCAGGATGATCTCCGCCTGGGCCGGAACCTCTAGGTCCAACACTTTACATTTGACCATCTCTACAGCCTCACCCCGCAGGAATCCAGCGAAGAGGAGTTCATCTATCCCTGGGGGAAGAGGGGCGGTAGCCGCATAGATCGTTGCTGGATCCGCCCCCAACGCTACGGCCACCTCAAAGCGACGTCTCTTTTGCTCGCTACGGCGATAATGTTCGGCCCCACCTTTGGTCCGATGCCAATGTATACCCGTCGTCCGCCCATCATAGACCTGAAGACGATACATGCCCATATTGCGCCGTCCGGTCTCTGGATCGGCCGTTATAACCAGGGGCAGAGTGATGAACCGTCCCGCATCCTGCGGCCAGCACTTCAGGACAGGGAGTTCGTCCAAAGAAGCATCGGCCAGCAGCACAACGTCCTGGCAGGGGGCAGAACTGACCATTTTGGGCCCGTAGGAGGAGAGCTGGGCGAGATCTCCCAGAGCCCGTAGCTTGTCGAGTAGCGATGAGGGAAAAGGCCCACTGATGTAGCTCAGCGGCCCCCTCATTTTATCGGTCAGAGCATCCAAATTGTCCACGCCCAGCCCCCAGGCCAGTCGCTGGGGAGAGCCGAAGATGTTGGTCAAAACGGGGATGTCATAACCGATGACGTTCTCGAAAAGGAGAGCGGGCCCATTCTGCTTAGTCAGACGAGCGGTGATCTCGGTGATCTCCAGCTCGCAACGCACAGGGGTTTTGATTCGCCGCAATTGCCCCTTACTTTCCAGGAAAGAGATGAATTCGTGCAAATCACGGAAGACCATACTGAAGCTCCTTCAATCGAGGAGCATGTTAGCATGGCCATGCACTACCCCGCAACCCAAAGCCAGTCCCATTCGCCTTGACGCTGAAACCGCAGCTGGTTATACTATGAACGGCGGGGTGTAGCGCAGTTGGTTAGCGCGCATGGTTTGGGACCATGAGGTCGGCAGTTCAAGTCTGCCCACCCCGACCAACCATTAAAATCGAATCTGGGGCTGTTGGTCAAGTCCCAATACGCCGTGATGGTGGCATTCTATGCATGGTATTGCGGTCTCCTTTCTGCCCTTCCAAGGGCTGCGGTTTTAGCAGCACCACCAGGATACTGTAACGCCATTCATTTTTACAGGTGTTGTAGGACATCACCGCGTTTGGTAGCTGATGCGGTGGTGAAGAAGTGGCAGGCGACGTATCCGTCGGCGATGGTTATCTTCCTAGATGACTTCGAGGCTTGCATAGCTTACCTGCGCTGCCCGCCGGATCATCACAAGTACATTCGAACGACGAACCTAGCAGAGCGAGCGATAGAGGAGGAGCAACGGAGAACGAAGACGATCCCGAGGTTCTTTGACGAGAAGAGTTGTCTCAAGTTGTGCTACGCATCGTTAATGCGGGCCAATCAGCGGTGGCGCAGGGTCAGGATGACAGAACTCGACCGGACGCGGCTGACTCTATTGCGAGAACAACTTCACCAAGAGTATCTGGAACGTCGCAACAAAATGGAGGCTGTAGGCACATTATCGAAACCAAAAGAGGCACGCACCGCAGCCTAAACCGTAACCACCGATGATTTTACAGGAGCGGTGGGACTTGACCATCTATTCTTTAATACTTTATGCAAATCGATATTCTAATCCTGGGACTGGTAAACCCGATGATATGGACGAAGCATCGAGAGTATTACGTCAGCAGGCAAGTCTACTAATTGCAAGAACTCATATTATTAAGGTGGTACATTTTTTTGAATTTCTTAAGCTTGTGCTAAAACGAAGTGCAGTCATAGAAGCCTCAAGGAATCTAATTGGGTTGTCAAATTCGATTCATAGGGGCAACCCTTCGGATAATTACAATATGCGAAGAGAAATTGAAAGATTGTTGAGTATTAAAACGCATGAACAAAGGGTACAATTGTAGGTAAAATGTCTTCGCCTAACACAGCATATACGCTGCGGGCTACCGCCCTTGCCCTTTGGGATATTGCTCCCTTGGCTCGCAAAGTCGTATATGCTGGAAACGTTAGCTGAAATGCCCCTTTGTTGAAGGAGGCACCGGTAGAATGAGTGAATTTGATGTTAGCAATTTGGAGGTGATGCTAGAGCGAATACGTGCTCAGGCTGTGGTCGAGAACATTCGTATTACCCAACACGCTCAGCAAGAAATGGTTGGAGAGGATATTACACTTGATGAAGCCCTAGAAGCTATTGCTACAGGCCAAATTTTGGAGAACTACCCCGAGCACCGCCGAGGAGCATGCTGTCTGCTCAATGGTCTTACCCGTGCCACCCGTCCTCTACACATCGTGTGTACGACAGCGCGGCCAGCGCTTATTATCATTACGGTCTATGAACCTAGACCGCCAAAGTGGGTAACACCCACACAAAGGAGGCAATTGAGATGAAATGCAGTATTGAGGGTTGCCCTGGTGAATATGAGGAGCGGCAGATTGTGCACACTGTACGCTATCATGGTCAAGTGGTTGTTATTGACCACGTCCCAGCAGAGGTTTGTTCAGTTTGTGGAGACGTACTTCTAAAGCCAGAAACGGCACGTCGGATTGAAACGTTATTGCGAACGACGACCCTTCCGGCAGGGACAGTTCCTCTTTATGAGTATGCTTAAGAGGGCACTTCGGGGACTTATTTCCATAGGAAGGGGAAATGGCTGAGATCACCTACTTCGAAAAAACCGGCCCTCAGAATACAGCGGAATGTTTGCGCTTGGCCAGGCAACGGGCCAGCGAGCTCGGTATAAAGACTATCGTTGTGGCGACCACGTTCGGAGACACTGGACTGGCCGCCACTGAGGTGTTTAAGGGACTGAAACTGGTCGTAGTAACTCACTGTACCGGATTCCGGGAACCAAACCAACAGGAGGTTCCTGAGGAAAAGAGACAGGCTATGATCAAGAATGGCGTCCAGGTCCTGACCTGCCTGCACGCCTTTGGCGGGATCGGCAGGGCCGTGCGCAAGAAGTTCCATACGTATGAGCTGGAGGAACTGATAGCCAACGCGCTGCGCATCTTCGGTGAGGGAACGAAGGTGGCTTGCGAGATCGTCTTGATGGCCGCCGATGCCGGATTGGTGCGCACCGACGAGGAGGTCATCGCCATCGGCGGAACAGGACGCGGGGCCGATACCGCCCTGGTCATCAAGCCCGCTCATACACAGCACTTCTTTGATCTAAAAGTAAAAGAGATCATCTGTAAACCCCGTCTCTGAGCGAGAACAGCTTTATCCGCCAACCACGAGACTTACGGCAGTCGGCCGGCTGTTTGCCTGGCTAAAAGAAACGATGGAAGGAAGAGCACCGAAATTCCAGGTCATCCTGGTTCCCCACGTCCATTGGGACCGAGAGTGGTACCTACCCTTTCAACAGTTTCGCCTCAAGCTCGTGCGTCTCATGGACGGCCTTCTGTCCCTTTTGGATTCTGATCCTCGTTTCCAAGCCTTCGTCCTCGATGGACAGAGCATCATTTTAGAAGATTATCTGGAAATACGGCCGGAGAAAGAAGGGGAGATCCGCCAGCTCGTCCAGACTGGCCGTTTACAGATCGGACCCTGGTACGCTATGCCCGATGAGTTCCTGGTCAGCGGCGAGTCTCTGATCCGTAACCTGTTATTGGGACACAGGATAGCCGGGCAGTTTGGTGAAACGATGAAGGTCGGTTATCTCCCCGATCCCTTTGGACACATCGCCCAGCTGCCCCAAATACTCCAGGGGTTCGGCATAGATAACGTCATCTTCACCCGGGGGCTGGGAGACGAAGGCGAATGGTTGGGTACAGAGTTCCATTGGGCCGCTCCGGATGGGACGACTGTGCTGGCCATCCATCAGTTGGGTGGCTATTGTAACGCCGCCAATTTAGGCTATCCCTCGGTCCTCAGCGATCCCACCGAGACCTCACCTGATCAGAAGATGGCCCTCGACCAAGCACGTTGCCTGATCGATCACCTGGCCAGATACGCGCGTACGCCTTTTCTTCTCTTCAACAATGGCTGCGACCACCTCGCACCCCAACCCCACTTGCCAGAGCTCGTCGATTATCTCAACCAGCATCTGGAAAACACCCAGGTCACGCTGGGAACTTACACAGATTTCTTAGATAGGGTGAGGCCACAAGCGGTCGGGTGGCAACAGAAACGGGGAGAGCTGAGGGCAGCGCGCTATGCGCCTCTCCTAGGCGGGGTCCTTAGCACTCGCATGAACCTGAAACAGGAGAACGAGCGCACACAGACCTTGCTGGAGAGGTGGGCGGAGCCCTTCTCTGCCCTGGCCTGGCTTGAAGGGGCACCATATCCGGAAGCTCTCCTCCGGCACGCCTGGAAACTGGTCCTACAGAACCATCCCCACGACAGTATCTGTGGTTGTGTCGTTGATCAGGTGTACGCCGAGATGATGAACCGCTTTGCTCAGGCCCAACAGATGGCTACCACCTTGCGCCAGGAGAGCCTAAACTACTTGGCCTCCCGCATAGATACGAATGAGTTACCACAGGGCGAAATCGGACTGATAGTGTTCAATCCGCTCGCATGGAGGCGTAGCGACGTGGTCCTTGCCCAGGTTGAGCTGCCCACAGGAGGCCCTGCCCCAGGCTCCTGGATAGTCCTCGACCACTCCGGAAAACGCCTGCCCTGCCAAGTGCTGAACCGAAAATCATACCGGCCATCCCAGGATTCCCCTCCCATCGAGCGCCTGGATCTGTCTTTTGTGGTTGAGAACGTGCCCGCCCTTGGCTATAAGACCTACGTGCTCCGGCGTGACCCTGGCGGCCAAGGGAAGTTCAAGCCGGATGAATTGGAGAGCCTACCGCCTTATATCGAGAACGAATTTTACGTCGTGAGCGCCAACAGCGATGGCACCTTGCAGGTAGAGGACAAGCGCAGCGGATATGCTCTTAGCGGGCTGCACCTCTTCGAGGACGCCGAAGATGCTGGCGATGAATACAATTACTCTCCGGCTCCTAAGCACCAGGTCATCACCAATCGCCACCAGGTAGCCGAAGTGCACTTGCTGACCGGCGGTCCAGGGCGAAGGGCTCTGAGCATCAGCTTGAACCTGAGACTGCCAGAGGGGATATCTGCCGATCGATCCCGGCGCAGCGACCACCTAGTGGATTGTCCCATCATCAGCGAGGTTAGCCTCTATCCCAAGGTGGATCGCATCGACTTTCACACCAGGGTGCACAATCGGGCCAGGAACCACCGCCTGAGGGTACTTTTCTCATCGGGTATTATGGCTGATGCAGTTCAAGCGGCCGGACATTTTGCCGTGGTGGCGAGGAAGATGCGACCGCCGGCCGGTCGAGGCTGGGCGGAGCCTCCCAGCCGAACTAATCACCATGCCTCCTTCGTTGACGTCAGCGATGGTCAGGTGGGCTTGGCCGTCCTCAGCACGGGACTTCCTGAGTACGAGGCTATCCAGACCGACGAAGGGATAACGATCGCCCTAACCCTGCTCCGCAGCGTTGGCTGGCTCTCACGTGACGATCTCCTGACCCGCCCGGGACACGCCGGTCCGGGCTGCCCTACGCCCGGCGCCCAGTGCCTGGGCGAACATGAATTCGAGTACGCCATCCGCTTACATTGCGGGGATTGGGAGGGTGCCCGCGTTTACCAATCAGCCGAGGAACATAAGGTACCGTTACTGGCTGTGGCCACGCCATATCACAATGGTACTCTACCCACCGAGTTGAGCTTCCTGAGGCTGGAGGGCGATGGGCTCATCCTTAGCTGCTTGAAGAAGACTGAAGATGGAGACGGTTTGATCATACGCCTTTTTAACATCAGTGATAGAGACAAGGAAGGACGCCTCAGTCTTTACAAACCGTTTAAGGAGGTCTATCTTGTTCGTCTTGATGAAAGCGAACCGAGGAGGATCGAAACGGCGGGGCCAGCCGAGATCGTCTTCACCGTACCACCACGACGCATCGTGACCCTTCGCTGCAACATTTAGATGCAGCTGCCGCTCAGGTGAAGCGCACCGCACAAATAATAGTAGATGTAAAAGAAGTCCACCGCACGCGGATTCAGACGAAGCGAAACGAAGTCTTTTACTTTAGTTTATACGCAGTGTTCACTATCATTTTAATAATGCGTTTACCGAAATATCTTCGTCTAATTCGTCCCAGTGTATCCCAACACCTCTACCAATCAGCCGCCATCTTTTTCTGTGTTCATTAGTTGCATCACGCAATTTGGGAAACCACTCAAGAGGGACACCAATTTCTCTCCCATCCAAAAGACGAATATACATCATATCAGCGTCAAACCATACATCGGATGCCATCGCATCCGAGGTTTTAGCTACCAAAGTGCTCACACCATTTCTCCTTAAAAAAGTTTACATTTTCTAAAACTAACTTCCTTATTTCGTTCAATTCCTTTGCACCATACCCTATTGATTTTGCAAGCTGTACAGGCTCAAGCCAGAACTTAGCATATTTATCATCTGATTCAACGTGAATATGTACAGCTTCACTACCCTCATTGTTGAAAAAGAAAAATCGAAATCGACCAACCTTTAACGCTGTTGGCATAGATAATTATACCTCTTTTTAGCGAACGTTGCGTATAACGTTCCCCTCGTTGGCGAAGTCCGCCGCATCCTCTGCTGGCAAGTGCCCTTCAGCGGTTATGGTCGCTCACTGGACCACTGCCCCTACGAAGCGGCGGTGTTGGGCGAGTACAGCGCGCCACCGACGGTGTGTCGACTTTACCATACATCGGTAGGCGCAGTTCGCCGTTACGCTTTTTACTACATTCGGACTTTCGTGGTTCTGCTACTTGCCGGTGGTGTAGTAGGCAAATTGTGCCTAACCCTGTAGGTGATTTCGCAATTGTTATCAAGGTCTACCAGGGGCGACTGGCCCCGTAGTAACGAGCGGCCCAGTAGGCTTCACCGAGACTATTTACACGAACACCGGTCCGCTCATTATTGGCGTTAATGAAGCGTCCCCCACCGATGTAGATACCCACGTGGGAAAGTCCCCAGGTATACGTGTTCTCGAAGAAGACGAGATCACCTGGCAGGAGGTTCGCCTGCTTAATGCGCGGGCCGGCTTGTAGCTGTCCCCAGAGGTCGTGCATAGGGATATTGACGCCAGCCTGTTTGTAAACGTACCAGGCGAACCCGCTGCAATCGAAGCCGACATTCGGGGAATGTCCACCCCAGACATAGCTATAGCCAAGGAACTTGGAGGCGATGGCCACGATGTTCCACTCCCCATTGGACGGTGCTGGGGCTGGGGCAGGAGCCGGCGGTGGAGGAGGCTTTGGCGCGGCAGCAGGGGCTGGCCTAGCAGCCACGGCTGGGGCAGGTGGCGGTGGAGCAGGCATTCGCCCACCAGGAATGACCAGCTGCTGTCCCGGAAGCAAGAGATAGGGTTCCTGAAGGACATTCGCCTCGACCACGCGACCCATATCCGCCCCATACCTATCCACGATGCCCCTCAGAGTCTCACCACTTTGCACCTTATGTAAAACACCAGAAACGGGGGGAATGGTCAGCTTCTGCCCAATCTGCAAGACATCCGCTTGACTGATACCATTGGCCCAAACTATACTTTCGGCGCCCACCCCAAACTTAGCCGCGATGGCGCTCAGCGTGTCCCCAGGTACGACCTCGTAGGCAAAGGGCTGCAACGGTTGTTTGACCGCTTCGGCAGCCGGCGCAGTGCTGTCCGCTGGACGTTGATCAGAGCGAGCCGATGGCTGTGGTCGGGGTTCCTCCCGAGGACGCCCCCCAGGAATCACCAGCTTGTCATTCGGCAGCAGCTGCCCCGGATTCGTCAACTGGTTATACTCGATGATGCTTTGGACGCTCGCCTCGTATTTCCAGGAGATCTCCTCTATGGTTTCCGCCGGCTGCACGGTGTGCAGGACGCCTGAAACAGGCAAAATGACGAGCTCCTGTCCAACGGAGAGCTCATCACCATCCCCTAACCCATTGGCCCATCTAATTGTGTTGACAGTGATGGAATACTGTTCCGCCAGACCGCTGAGCGTCTCGCCGGACTGTACCTTGTGGGTAATGATCTTCTCTCGCGGACGATTAACCAGGCTGGTAACCAGCGAGGGCGGCCTGACTAAGGCCTCTTCCGCCTTAGAGGAAGGATCGATGAAGGCCGAAGGAAGGCTGGCCATCTGGGCGAGGGACAGCGAGCCAAAGGGGCTGGTCGAACGTTGGAGTCCTCCCACCATGGTGATGAGCACAGCGACAATGACCACCAATATATGTGAGAAGTAACGTGGTGGAACGAGAGCAACGACGGAGTCAACAGCCAGCGTGTACCCTACCGCAGACGGGGCATTCGCCACTATGTCTGCTGCTATAGATAGCCTGGCGATTACGGCACCTCCCCTGCCACATTGGCTGAGAATACCCGGGGAAAGCGTCTAGGTCACCCTTTAAGAAGTTGGCAGGATTATAGCCCAGCCTTGCGGCGGCGTCAACCCCCCACGCCCCAAATTTGTGACTAAGTAGTGTATATATACAAAGATCATCATTTTGATGCCAAGCAAGGCACCATAGTACCCGCGTCTCTGCCCAGAGGCACTGCACTATCGCCACAGACAGCCGCAGCTGCGGAGTAATGGTGAGATGTCTATATCCTTTGAAAATCCAGCCAACAGGTAATTGACCTATCCCAGTCTTTGGACTATATTTGACGAGCCATAATGTTAGGGGTGTCTTCTATGCTTAAGGAATTGCTGCTAACTATGCGGATTAAGCAATGGACCAAAAACCTCATCATCTTCTTTGGCCTTATCTTCTCTCTCAACCTTTCCAAGCCCAGCCTGCTTCTCACCACCGTGGCCGCTTTTATCATTTTCTGTGGACTATCGAGCGCCGTGTATATCACCAACGACCTGGCCGACCTTGAACAGGATCGGGCCCACCCCCTTAAGCGCCACCGCCCTTTGGCTTCCGGTCGGCTCAGCCCCCGCACCGCGGCCACCACCGCCTTGATCCTCATCCTCCTGACATTGTCTTCCGCCTTTGTTCTGGACCTATGGTTTGGACTGATCGCGGCGATCTATTTAGGACTGATGCTCGGTTATAGCTTCGTGCTCAAACATCTGGTCCTGGTTGATGTCTTAGCCATCGCGGTCGGTTTTGTTCTACGGGCGGCCGCTGGAGCCGTCGTCATCCATGTGCCTATCTCTCCCTGGCTTTATGTCTGCACCGTGTTAGGGGCTCTCTTTCTCGGCTTCAGCAAACGACGACACGAGCTGATCCTTTTGAATAACGCCGCTGTGAACCATCGCCCGATCCTGCAGGAGTACAGCCCCCAGCTGCTGGATCAGATAATCACCATCGTCACGGCCTCAACACTGATGGCCTACTCTTTATACACCTTCTCTGCCGAGAACCTTCCCAAGGATAACTCAATGATGCTCACCATTCCTTTCGTACTGTACGGCGCTTTTCGCTACCTTTACCTTGTCCATATCAAGAATGCTGGCGGTAGTCCGGAGGAAATGTTACTGAAGGATAAACCATTGCTGATAGACGTAGCCTTATGGTTGATCTCAGTGATAGTCATACTATATATCGTCCGCTGAGAGGTCTACAATGCTTTCTTTCAAACAGCGTACCAAGATCGTATGCACCATCGGACCCTCCTCGCAATCCGAGGATGTCCTCCGGCAGCTCATTCGTTCTGGCATGGATGTGGCCAGGCTTAACTTCTCTCACGGTGACCTGGCGACACACGCCCGTAATATCACCCTGATTCGTCGTCTGGCCGGCGAAGAAGGACGCATCGTGGCCATACTTCAGGACCTGCAAGGACCACGCCTCCGTACTGGCGACCTTCAACAACCCTTGGTAGTCTTAGACAACGGTGCCGAGTTCACTTTGACTACCCGTCCGGTGCCGGGCGACGCCACAGCTGTACAGGTCGCAGCCCCGCATCTCCCCAAGCACGTCAAGACTGGCGATACTATCCTCATCGACGATGGACAGTTGGAGCTTAAGGTGATCGAGACAACGAATACTGACATACGCTGTTCGGTGGTAAATGGCGGGCCGCTAGGGCCCCACAAGGGAATAAACCTGCCTGACGTGAGCCTGAGTATCCCCGCCCTCACTGATAAGGACTGCCAGGATGTGCGCTTTGGCGTTGAACAGGGCGTAGACTACATCGCCCTTAGCTTTGTCCGCTCCGCTTCTGATATAGCCCAGCTCCGCGACCATCTTTCCACTTTAGGAGCCGATATCCCCATCGTGGCCAAGATAGAGAAGCATGAAGCGATCAGGAACTTCAAGGAGATTCTTGCTGCGGCTGATGCAGTTATGGTGGCCCGTGGCGATCTGGGGGTGGAGACCGCCCCTGAAGAGGTACCCCTTCTCCAAAAGATGATCATTCGAGAATGTAATCAAGCCGGCAAGCCGGTCATCACCGCGACCCAAATGCTCAGTTCGATGACTGAACAACCCCGACCCACCCGCGCCGAAGCAAGCGATGTGGCCAATGCCATCCTTGATGGCACAGACGCTGTTATGTTGAGCGCGGAGACAGCGCTGGGCAAATTCCCCATTCTCGCTGTCCAAATGATGGCCACAATAGCGACCAAAACCGAGGAGGTCTTTCCCTTTGCGGAGAGGCTGAAAATGGTCGGTGACACCGTAGCAGAAACAGTGACGGACGCTATCAGCCAGGCTACGGTGGAGATCGCCGCTGAGCTCGGTGCGAAGGCCATCATTACGATGACGGAGTCTGGCTATACTGCTCGCATGGTGGCGCGTAATCGTCCCAAGACCCCGATCATCGCTGTTACACCTAATCTACACACCCAACGGCGCTTAGCCCTCGTCTGGGGGGTCGAACCGCTGACTGTGACTCAGTTTGAGGCCACGGACCTGCTGATTCGCAACGCCGTTGTTGCAGCCGTCTCCGAGGGGCTTGTGGCAGAAGGCGACCTCACCGTTATCACTGCCGGCGTGCCTCTAGGAGGCATGGGGCGCACCAATCTACTTAAGGTCCACGTGATAGGGGAAGAATCGGCCTACAGCCATTGAGCCTTCACCGTCCAGCACAATAGGGGCAGACCTTCCAGCTGAGATCAAGCAGTCGCCCGCAGTTCGTACAAAGACGCTTCAGCTCCGTTTGACAAGCAGGGCAGATCAGGAAATCGGGCTCAACGTGACGCTTACACTGGGGACAGGATTGCCGCTCTTCGATATTCTGTAGCAGCGCTTCTTCCTCGACTGATCGAGCGTAGGCCTCCACCAACGTCTCTGATGGTCGCAGGATGATATATAGCAATAGCCCGGGAAGATTGAAGAGAAGAACAAGGAGGGTCGCCAGGACCTGAACCAGAACGTCATTGGTTCGCTTTTGTATATCGCGAAAGGTCCAGACAACTAGGCAAAACCAGAGGGCGGTTATATAGGCGCCAATCATAGCCGCAACTATCTGAAGGATCGTTTCCAGCCCCTGAGGCATAGGTACCTCTCCTTAAAAATTCCAGCCCAATATAGCATAGCGCCAACCAGCTGACAAGGGCTACCGTAACGCCTCCAGAAACACTCCCTGCTCTCCAAATGCCCCGGCTTAATAGGGCTGCGTGGCGATCCATCTTCAATAATCGGCTAGGGTGACGATAGTTACTCCATCACCACCTTCACGAGGACTGGCGGAAGTGAAATCTTTCACTAAAGGATGCCCCGTCAATTGCCCGCGCACCGCCTGGCGCAAGGCCCCCGTACCTTTACCATGAATGATACGTATGAGAGGCAAGCCAGCCACGAAGGCATCGTTAAGATATTTTTCAAGCTCAGCCTTCGCCTGGTCTATATGCCAGCGACGCAGATCGAGCTTGGGTGACGGCGCTTCTCGCTTCGTCTCAATGATGAGCCTCTTAGTCAACGGGTGGCTATCCACCATCTCGCTCATCGCTGCTGCCCTCTCCAAATCGGAGGGCAAGACGCGGAGATGGAAACTCCCCAATCTCACTGTAACCTTACCCTCATCGTCAATCTCTGAGACCAGTTCGCCAATCCTACCTAGATTTCGCACGCGTACTCTATCACCCTTTTGCCATGCCTTCGCACCCTCTGTTTGCTCCATTACTTTAGGCTGTGGGCGGGACTCTAACCCCTTCTGTAGACGCTTCGCCTCTTCTAAAGCAAGGGAGGCCTCCTGCCTGGAGGGATGTTCCGCGGAGGATAATATCAGACGAAGATGGGCCCTGACCTCCTGAATTTCAGCCATCGCCTCTGATCGGGCCTGATCGATGATTCTCGTCCGCTCCTCTTCAAGACATGCCAATTGGGCCAGGAGGTCCTGACGGAGCCTCTCTGCCTCTCTCAGGGCTGTCCGTGCGGCCTCGGTCTCTGCTTTCGCCATGTGGTGCTCGCCTTGGATCTCTGCCAGCAGACTCTCCACCTGAGCCTCGCTTGGATTAACAAAGCTCCTGGCTGCTTCGATCACCCCCTGGGCCAGACCAAGCCGCATCGCTATAGCCAAAGCATTGCTACGACCAGGAAGCCCAATAGTCAGATGGTAGGTGGGAGCAAGTGTTTCTAGGTCAAATTCTACACAGGCGTTCTCGACTCCAGGTGTGACATGAGCGAAGGACTTCAGCTCCGAATAGTGCGTAGTAGCAATCGTGAACGAGCCACATTTGAGCAAATAGGAAAGTATCGCCCTGGCCAAAGCCGACCCCTCGGCTGGATCAGTGCCTGCTCCTATCTCATCTAGCAGCACCAGGGAATTGCTGTCGCATTGTTGTAAGATAGCGATGATATGTGTCATATGTGAGGAGAAGGTGGAAAGACTTTGCTCAATGCTCTGCTCATCACCGATGTCAGCAAAAATGTGGTTAAATATGCGCAGCTGCGACCCCTCATCCACCGGGATATGCATCCCGGCCTGGGCCATAATAGCGAGCAAACCGACCGTCTTCAAAGCGACGGTCTTCCCTCCTGTATTAGGGCCGGTAATGACGAGCACGTTGAAATCCCCGCCCAGGCGCACAGTGATAGGAATCACTGTCCCGGTCAAAAGAGGATGCCGCGCATTGCTAAGCTGGCAGGCTATCCGACTATCCTTGGCTTCCCCAGGGATAAATTTCGGCTCAACACCCCCGATCTCAACACTATATTCGGCCTTAGCCAGAGCTAAGTCGATCTCGGCCAAGGCCTCCACATTACCCTCTAAAGCGGGGGAGTGAGCCGCCACATGTTCGGATAGGCGCCGTAGGACACGCTCAATCTCTCTTTGCTCCTCTAGGTACAACTCTCGACAGCGATTATTGAGATCCACGACTGAGAGTGGCTCAACGAAAAGGGTTAAACCGCTGGACGATTGATCATGGACGATGCCTTTTAATCGCCCTTTGAAATCAGTCTTGATCGGGATAACATAACGACCATCCCGCGAGGTGATGATTGGCTCCTGGATGACCTGCTGATAGCTCGGAGAGTGGAGAAGCTGGTTCAGCCTTTGTATAACCTGCTCGTGGGCAATTCTCAGCTCAGCCCGAATCTGCCGTAACAATGGCGTCGCCTCGTCAAGGACCTCGCCCTTCTCACCGATCGATCTACTTATCTCACCTTCTAAAGCGGGGCAATCCGTCAGTAGCGCGGCCAAGGCTGCCAAGGTGGGGCATCTAAGAGACAACCTGCTGATCGTCATCCGCACTCGTCGGCTACTCCGTAAAGTAGCCAATATATCCAGAAGTTCAGCCGGGGTAAGGACGCCGCTTAGCGAGGCACGGCGTATGTGCTCTCTCACATCGCGCGCTTCGCCGATTG
The DNA here is from genome assembly GCA_023475225.1 of Chloroflexota bacterium. Taxonomy (NCBI): domain Bacteria; kingdom Bacillati; phylum Chloroflexota; species Chloroflexota bacterium. Next base: position 6,540 of record JAMCVK010000050.1, on the reverse strand, counting down.
GCAAATCGGTCTGTAGATTTAAGATGTAGCGAGCCTCTCCGGTCAACCTTTGCCAACGCTCGATCAGCACGAGGTCGGTGGATGGGTGCAAATGAAGGGCCAGCTCACGGCTCGCTGAGAAGGAGGTGTGCCGCGCCAATAAGCCTTTAATTTTAGGAAACTCTAATATTTCCAGTGTTCGCTCATCCATGGTGCACTGGATCCCTACGATGGGGCTCGCAGCTCTGCCCCAAGATTCTTAATCAGCGCTCTCTCGATCCGTTCATGTACCGTCTTTACCTCCTCATCAGTAAGCGTCCGATCGCTCGCTTGATATGTGATTCGGTAAGCCAGGCTCTTCCTACCTGGAGGGATCGGCTCGCCCTCATAAACGTCGAATAGTCCGACGTCCTGCACCAGTTCGCCGCCAACCTCGCTGATAAGCGCGGCAACACGTCCCGCCGGAATATCTCGATCCAGGACGATGGCTACATCTTGCACTACCGGTGGGAACTTGGGCAGTGGTCGATACATCCGCATGGGAGAAGCAATGGCAAACACACGATCCAAATCGATCCCACAGAGGAAAGTACGTTGTGAGAGATCAAATCTTCGCTGTACCTCCTGACTCACCTCTCCCAGAACACCTATCACCTGGTGTTCTTCTATGCTCCTCGTTGAGGCGACATCTCCCCATGACGATATGATCGCAGCTGTCCGCCCAGGGTGAAACGTGGGCTGGATGACTGGAACAAATCCGTAATCAGTCAGGCCCACTCGGCTCAAAAGTGTCTCAACGGCTCCCTTCAGATCATAGAAGTCTATCTCCTCGCGTGTGCCCCAATCCCGTCCGGAGCGGTAAGCACCCATGACCATAGTAAGTACACGTCTTTCCTCGGGCAAATCAGCAGGGCGGGGCAGATAGATACGGCCAACCTCAAAAAGGAATATATCTCTGTCGATATTGCGCAAGTTATCGCTCAAAGTCTCCAGGAGACTGACTATCGCTGTCGTACGGAGGCATTCCATCTCTATACTCAAAGGATTAACTAAGGACAGCGGCTCCATATGCAGCGGCATTACCCTGCTCTCGATCTGAGAGCGTAAATCGGTCATCCATTCCGGGACCGCCATCTTCGCTGGCTCGGTGGGGACAAGTTTCTCCAAGCGCCTCCGACTGGTTAGGGAATAGGTGATCACTTCCGTAAAGCCACAGCCAACCAGTACATCACGTACAACGTTTTCCCAATATAGCGCTCTGTTCTGGGATGGGTCTGGCAAACGACCGGCAGGCATCACGCTTGGGATAGCCTCGTAGCCGACTATGCGCGCCACGTCCTCGATCAGATCGGCCGGCAGAGAGATGTCGGTACGATGACTCGGCACTGTAACAAGTAGCCCCTGTCCTTGTACGCTGGTCTCACACTGAAGGGAATGCAGAATTGCTGCGGTACGTTCCAAACCGAAGCTGAGTCCAAGGATGCGCCTTATCTCATCCTCTGTGAGTAGAATCTGTTTGGGTGCAGATTTAGCGGGATAGCTGTCTATAACACCCTTAGCTACCTGACCCCCGGCCAACTGTTGCATTAGTTGGATGGCACGGCGCAAGGCCGGCAAAGGCTGCTCTCGGGATAGTCCTTTTTCGAAACGTCTGGAAGCCTCGCTCGACAGGCGCAGGGATCGTGCAGTTCGTCTGATACTCAGCGGATCGAAGTTGGCTGATTCTAATAAGATGGTTGAGGTCTTCTCGGTAACCTCAGTATCGGCTCCACCCATTACGCCGGCCAGGGCTATTGCCCGCTCAGCGTCAGCAATGACCAACATCTCCGCAGTCAACAGGTGCTCTACACCATCCAAAGTCACCAACTGCTCTGCTGTCTTGGCCCTTCTGACAATGATCTTGTTCCCAGCGATCTTCTCATAGTCGAAAGCATGGAGAGGTTGTCCCCATTCCAACATAACGTAATTGGTGATGTCGACGATGTTGTTTATCGGTCTTAGCCCTGCTGCCCGCAAACGATCCTGCATCCACCGAGGAGAAGGGGCGATATGAACTTCAGCGATCAGACCGGCCACATAACGTGGGCACAGGTCCGGATCGGCGATCTCAACATTGACGAACCCCTCTATGGGCCCTAACGTCTCCCTTATCTCCACTCTAGGCTCCTGTAGACTTTGCCCCGTCAGGGCAGCTACCTCTCGGGCAATCCCGATCACCGACAAACAGTCGGGACGATTGGGGGTGATCTCCAAATCGAGGATGATATCGCCCAGCTCTTCGCTGAGTTCAGCCCCAACTTTGGCTTGAGGATCAAGAATGAGGATCCCCTCGTGATCTTCGGATAGTCCCAGCTCCTTCCCCGAACAGACCATACCTTCGGAGAAGATGCCACGAATGCTGGTTGGCTCTAAGATGAGCTGGCGATACTCCGCCGAATGCCCATCGATTAATTTCGCGCCGGGCAAGGCCAGGGGCACTTTATCACCAACCTTAATATTAAACGCTCCCGTTACCACGGTGAGACTTCGCCCACCATAATCCACCGTGGCCAGCTGCAAGCGATCGGCATTAGGATGCGGTACCAACTCAACGATGCGGCCAACGTAAATCTTATCCCAGGTGGCACCCAAGCGGGTCACCGCAGCCACCTCAGTTCCAGACATTGTCAACCGTTCGGCTAGCTCCTCAGGAGTAAGTACAAGGTCTATATAGTCGCTTAACCATTTCCAGGAGATCTTCATTGCCCCCCTCCTATCTGAATTGCCGCAAGAAGCGGAGGTCGTTGCTATAGAATAGACGTATATCGTCTATGCCATACTTCAGCATGGCTATTCGCTCCGGTCCCATTCCAAAAGCAAAGCCGCTATACGTCTTAGAATCGTAACCAACCCTTTCCAATACCCCTGGATGAACCATGCCCGCTCCCAAGATCTCTAACCAGCCCGATTGTTTACAGAGGCGACAGCCGGCTCCCTGGCATAGATAACAATCAATAGACATCTCCACCCCAGGTTCGACGAAGGGGAAGTAGTCGCAGCGAAAGCGAACACGCCGCTCTTCGCCGAAGATGGCGCGGGCAAAAGTGGTGAGCGTCCCTTTCAAATCGGCCATGGTGAGGGCGGTGTCAACAGCCAATCCCTCTATTTGATAAAACATGCTTTCGTGGGAGGCGTCTACCGCCTCATAGCGATAGCATTTGCCCGGCACGATCACCCGCACCGGTGGTCTTGTCTTCTCCATAACCCGAATTTGGTTCGGTGACGTATGAGTGCGCAAGAGCATCTCCCCAGGCCGGACCTCTGCAGCGATATAGAAGGTATCCCACATGTCCCGGGCTGGATGGTCTTTAGGGATATTCAACGCCTCAAAGTTATAGTAATCCCATTCCACCTCCGGCCCCTCGACGATCTGAAAGCCCATTTGGACGAATACAGCGCAGATTTCCTGGATGATACGGGTGATCGGATGGATTTGACCGAGTTGGACCGGACGTCCCGGCAAGGTTACATCAATTCGTTCGGCAAGCACTGCCTTAGCCCGTGCCACTTCCTCGAGTTGATCTAACCTTCCCCTCAATTCTTGCTCTAATTCTGCCCTCAAGGCATTGGCCGCCTGACCAACCCTGGGGCGTTCAGCCGCCGGCAGGGATCCCAGGGAGCGCAATATTCCGGTTAGGCGGCTTCTCTTACCGAGATAAGTTATTCGCCACGCCTCAGCCTGGCTCGCTTCGCTGACACGGGCCAAATCAGCCAGGGCTCGTTCCTTGAGCGATATTAGCTCATCTAACATAGAATCACCCCACGCAAATAGCTGAAAATGAAAACGGCTGTTACTCCATCAGGGACGGAGTGACAGCCCTCTTACTCCGTGGTACCACCCTGCTTGATCCCCCACCTGGATATAGCGCTTGCTCTCCAGACGACCGGATCCGCTCATTGTGTACTGCGTGTACTGCTCGATAATGGTGAGCCTCCAGAGCAGCCTACTCAGTCTTGGCGCCAGCGGCTGGGCACCAGAGACTGTTCAACTGTCGGCTCAGAAGTGAACTTCAACGGAGGTCACGTAAGCGAACTTTCAGTCGATGATCCGCTCTCCCTGCCCGGCCTTACCGTCTACCCTCTTCGTCACAGCCTCTCTATTCTGTTTTTGCTTCGATTGCTGGCGGTAGGCTTCAAACAAGATAATGCTTGCTGCCACCGCCGCATTCAGCGACTCCACCTGTCCAGCCATCGGTATGTGTACCGATCCATGGGCATGCCGCAATGCCTCCGCACTAACACCTTCAGCCTCGCTGCCGATAACCATAGCCGTAGGCTGCGCCCAATCTACTTCATAATAAGGTCTCCCCCCTTGGGCGCTGGTCACTAAGAGCGTCCATCCGCATAATAGTGTAGCGATCTGTTCCCACTCCCAGTCGACCAACAACCCCAGGTGGAAATGGGCACCCATCGCTGCTCTGACCACCTTTGGGCTATAGACATCGACCGTATCAGCCGTAAGGATGACGGTTCGGACGTCAGCTGCCAGGGCTGACCGGAGGATTGTGCCCAAATTCCCCGCATCATGCAATCCATCGATAACCAGCACCAAGGTTCCCAGGTCTTCCTTGACCCTATGGGAGGCAGGGAAAGGTAATACAGCCACGATACCCTGCGGAGCGACTGTACCCGCAATAGCATGGAGAACTCGCTCCGACACCTCCAGGCCAGTGCCTGTTTCGGTGATCTCCAGTAAGTTGCGGCCTCGTGCTGTTCTCGCCAATAATTCCCTGTTAAAGAAAAGTGCTACTGGTGTTATTCCGGCCTGAAAGGTTTCCTCGACAAGTCGAACACCCTCAACGACGAAACACCTCTCGCGCCTCCGCACCTCTCCCCGGTAAAGCGAGCGGACCCATTTAACCCTTTCATTGCTGACGCTGGTGATCACAGATTTAAGTGGCTGGTTCCAAATTCTCCCTTGCTACCGCAGCAAGGCGAGCAAAGGCCCCTTTATCCTTAATCGCCAAATCGGCCAAAATTTTGCGATCCACCGCCACGCCGGCTACCTGAAGCCCATGCATCATCTTACTATATGTTAAACCTAACAGCCTAGCCGCCGCATTGATCCGCGAGACCCATAAGCGGCGCATATCCCCCTTGCGGGCTCGTCGATCCCGATAAGCGTAGGTCAATGACTTTAACATAGATTCGTGTGCCCGTCGAAAAAGGGAATGCTTCGTCGCTCGATGTCCCTTCGTCAGTTGAAGAACCTTTTTATGGCGCTTGCGGGCAGTTACTCCCCTCTTTACCCTTGGCAATGGTGATACCTCCTCGCTATCCCTGGGTATTCCTTAAACACCGTAGGGCAACAGGCGCTTGATACGACGCCTGTCTGGCGTACTCACAGAGAACATCTCATCAAATTCGCGCTTGGTGCGACCCGTTTTTTTCCGGCGGAGATGACTCTTATTACTCCTGGCACGTATAAGCTTAGCGGTACCGGTCAAGGCGAAACGCTTGGCCGTACCCTTATGTGTTTTCATCTTAGGCATTATATTCCCCTCAAGATATTATTCATCCTATAAACCAAAATAATCCATAACCCCTCACCTGGTGAGGGGGTACGCTACTGACGTGCACAAGGCAAGCCACCGACCAACCCTGGTCAGTGGCTCAACACAATATCCCCTGAACGAGGGGGACTCCTCTTCACTTAAATGCTAGACCACCCCATTCACACCGTCTGGGGTCGTGATAAACCGCTGCGGCCGTCGCCTAAAGATAGAAGGAGAATTCTAACGCGGCTATTTAAACTACTGCTTCGGCTGTCTGTGCATCAACACGGGGAACTTGGACCTTGGTCGTAGCAACAGGGCCAAGAATCATCGTCATTGTTCGCCCCTCCATCATCGGCATACGCTCGATGGCCGCGATTCCCTTCAAATACCCTGTCACTGTATCTAAGACCTGTCGCCCAAGTTGGGGGTGAGCCATCTCGCGTCCTTTAAACCTTACGGTGATTTTAACCTTGTCACCGCTCTGCAAAAATCGCTTGATGGTACGTGTTTTAAATTGGAGGTCGTGCTCGCCGGCTCTAGGGGTAAGCCGAACCTCCTTTAGCACAGCCATCTTCTGATTCTTCCGCGCTTCCCGCTCCTTCTTGGTCTGTTCGTACTTGAATTTGCCATAATCGAGTAAGCGACAAACGGGCGGGATAGCGCCAGGAGCTACCTCGACCAGATCTAGATTATGTGTCTGGGCTATCCGTAAGGCCTCTGCCAATGGGAGCACACCCAATTGCTCACCAGCTTCCCCGATCAAACGGACTTCTCTGGACCTAATCTTTTCATTAGTCCGCAGATCTTTAGAAATGTGTTCATCACCTCGCATTTTACAGAATTACGTTAACAAATATAACATACAATCACCCCAAAGTCAAACGCAGCGTGTGCGGGTGTGAATGGTCTATGATTCTGTCACCTGTTAACTGTTCAGTGAATATGTCACCATTAAAGTATGAATACGGAGATGGTGACGTTGAGCAAGAAGGAGAACAAGCGAGCGGTGGTTCTGGCTAAGATT
>JAMCVK010000049.1 GCA_023475225.1 Chloroflexota bacterium | reverse complement strand
GCTTACCTACCGTGCTCCGGTGATCACCGATTATCTTATTCCGTCCTATCTTATCTTCGCCATCTGGATTGGTGTAGCTGGGGGACTCATGCTGAAAATGGTTTATAGAGGTGTAGGGCTGGTGGGGCGATCGCTCTCGGGCATAGTGGTGAACTATGCTGTGTCTTTGGCCACTGGACTGCTGGCGGTGCTGTTGTTGACCTTTCCTGTGCACATGGCTATCAGAAACTGGCCTGGACTTGACTACAGCCAGGATCGTGCCGCTGAGCGCTTTGGGATGGGGGCACTGCAAAACGCCAAAAAGGAGGCCGTCATCATGGCGGATTGGGAGCACGCCACAATACTTTGGTACTACCAGTTGGTAGAGGGGCTACGTCCGGATTTACAGGTAAAATATGTCCATCCCGAGGGTGAGATAGTTCCCTGGCTGCGCCGCGCTGAGGGTGATCTGGCCCGGGGAGTGGTCTATCTCACTCGCTATGACCCGGAGATTGCCCGTCGTTACCGGCTTCGCCCAGCCGGGCCTCTTGTCGAGGTGTGCTCTGAACCGGACTTCCAAATGCCTGCTGCCATGAAGCAGGTTGGGGCTAACTTTGCGAATAAGGTGAAGCTACTCGGCTACAAGTTGTCGAGGAGTAAGGCAGAGCCGGGTGGCAGCGTACATGTTACCCTTTACTGGCAGGCGTTGGAGCGCATGGATAGGTCCTACAACGTCTTCGTGCACCTCATTGACGCTCAAAAACGGATTTGGGGGCAAAGGGACGGTGTGCCTGTGAAGGGTTACTACCCAACCAATCGCTGGGTGCAGGGAGAGGTGATAGCCGACGAATACGAGCTAATGGTGTTACCCTTCACCCGACCGGGCGAATATGCTCTGGAGGTGGGAGCCTATGAAACCCCAACGCCGACGACTTGGCGACGCCTGCCGCTGTTGGGGACGGATGGGTCGTCTCAGGGTGATAGCGTTCAACTCGGAACGGTGCAGGTGATCAGCTGTGATTATCCTCTATTGCCAGCTGCTTTCCCCCTCCACCGTAATTTCGGCAATGTCGTGGAGCTTTTGGGCTATGACCTGGTGCGGAAGTCTGGCGATGGCTTGAGCCTGACAACATACTGGCGGGCGCTCCGCCCACTTCATACGGATTACAGGATGTTCATTGGAGTAGATGGGGATGCTTCAGGGCCGGCAGATCGGCTGGGGGGGCGCTATCCTACAAGTGCCTGGGTGCCCGGTGAACTCGTGCGAGAGCGGCGTGAGGTTCGCCTGTCCTCAAGCAAGGCTACCGTCTCGCATCTCACCCTTGGTCTTATCGATGCAATGGGCCGTGATGTTCCCCTACTAGGTGGTTGGCTGATCCCTCGCGATGATCGCTTGGAGATAGCTGTGCTGTCTGATCCTACCCCCTTAAGGGTTGATTTCAATGGTCAATTTCTCTTGCTGGGCTATACTCTGAGTAAGACAAGGCTCAAGCCGGGCGATTCCTTGACCGTGAGCCTTCGCTGGCAGGCTTTACGTAAGATAGACGAGGATTGCTCCATCTTTGTCCATCTATTAGATAAAAACGGACGACTCGTCGCCCAGGATGATGGTGTCCCAGTCTATGGCGGTTTTCCGACGACGCGCTGGGTAACAGGGCACGCCGTCACCGATAGACATACCTTGAGGCTTGGCGCGGAAGCCCTCCCGGGTGAATACCACTTGCAGGTGGGCGTCTATCCCAGCCGTACAGAGCAGCGTCTTCCGGTCCTGGATGAGGAGTTGGCCCTGGCTTTACAAGGTGACCGTTTGCTTCTCGGGAGCGTCTGGGTTGGAACTAAGCCAGCTGAGTGATAGATACAAGTCGGAGGTCGGCGAAGAAAAGGGGCGCGTGAAGCATAGAATAGACCTGAACTGGTTCTCGCTCTTGCTCCTGACCCTGCCGGTGGCCTATCCTCTTCTTGCCCCCGGTTTCATTGGGACGCACGCCTATGGTGATAGTCCTTTTCTCATTCTGCGCCTGCTCGAGCTGGATAGAGGTATTCGTGACGGGGTCTGGTACCCCCGCTGGGCGCCTGATTTTGCCTATGGTTATGGCTATCCCTTCTTGAACTTTTATGCTCCCCTGGCCTACTATATAGCCGAATTCCTTCATTTATTTGGGTTTGGCTTCCTTCTATCCCTGAAGCTCACGGCTTTGCTATCCCTGGTTGCCTCCGGAATATTCATGTATCTTTTTGCTCGAGGCCTGTGGGGACGGCGTGCTGCCCTTCTGGCTGCCATCGCTTATATTTACGTCCCTTTTCATCTCGTAAACGTATATGCCCGCGGTGATGCGCTGGGAGAATTTACGGCCTACACTCTCTTCCCAGCTGTCCTTTGGTCATTTCACCAGGTAGTGACCACCATGCGCTATCGCTACATTGTTCTGAGCGGCGTTCTTTATGGAGCGCTGATCCTCACCCACAACATCTCAGCTTTCGTCTTCACTCCGTTGCTACTCGCCTTCGTGGCCTTCGACCTGCTGGCATTGGTCAGGGGAGAAGCGCTGGGGCACACCCAAGCCTTTCCACCCTACCTCAGGGTGGGGGCGTCTCTATTGGCCATCCTTTTGGGGCTGGGGCTCAGCGCCTTCTTCTGGTGGCCGGCCCTGGGAGAGCGTTCTTACGTCCAGCTGGAGGGCATGACGACCGGCTATTTTGATTACCGAAATCACTTTCTACCCATCAGCAGGCTCTTTGCCCTGGATCTGGCTTATGACTATAACCTTGATGCCCTGGGCAGTAAAGGATTACCCTTCCACCTCGGTTTGGCCCAAGCCGTAGGCGTGGGTATCGCCCTGCTCCTGTTGTTGGCTGTGACTCTAGCCCACGCCCTTAATCCCCGTCCATCTCATCCAGCAAGTGGAGGGTGTGAGGCTGAAGAACGAAAGGTCGAGAGAGACTATGCCCAGGGATTGCTAGCGCTCTGGTTTTTTGCGGTGGCGCTGGTAGTCATCATCTTCCTGATGCTCCCCTCTTCAGCCCTGGTCTGGCGTAGCGTGCCCTTGATGCCTCTCATTCAGTTCCCCTGGCGTCTGCTTGGGCTGGCTGGTCTGGGAACGAGCATCATCATCGGCTCTTTGCCTTTCCTGCTGAGACGAAAGACGAAATTAGTTGTCCTTTGCCCTTGGCTTATAGGGGCGGCCCTGATCGCCTCGGTGACGCTCAACCTGCGGCCGGAACGTCTCGAATTGGCTGAATCCGATATCGGCCCACCACGGATATTCGAGTATGAATACCTGAGCAGCAGCATCGGCACTACGGCTCGTCAGGAGTATTTGCCTGTCTGGGTTAGGGAACGTCCTTGGACTTCATCAGTCATGCTCACTTATCCCTGGCGAAGCAAGATCGACCTAGTGCGCACCAGCAAAGGCGCTAGAGTGCAGGTGCTCACTGATAAGTCGAGCTATAAGCGCTTGCGCCTTGTGGCGGATAAAGACAGCGAGGTTGTGCTGAACCTCTTTTTCTTTCCGGGCTGGCAGGCACGGCTGGACGGCCAGTCGGTGCCTATTGCGCCTCAGGAGGCAACCGGGCTGATAGTAGTAAACGTACCAGCTGGGGAACATTTCCTCGAGATAAGGTTCGGTGATACGCCATTACGCTCAATGGCCAGAGGTATTTCTATCGTCAGCCTGTTCGTGTTGGCCTTGCTGACGATTGGAGGCGTTAGACAGCTAAAGGAGGAGACGGTCGTAGCCCATACGCTGGAGCAAAAGACGACTATAGGGGAAGTCATCGTTGTGGCTATCGTGGTGGGCATCGTGATGGTGGTCATGGCTCGTTGGATCGATCCATGGAACCCGGGGGGGACAGGCAGGGAGGTTCTGGGACTACAGACCGTAGCAGCAGATATTCACGCGCCGCTGGCACATAGACATACGGCCGGCATCAGGATGGGTGACCGACTCACCTTCCTTGGTTATGACATTGATTCGCTGACGACTGCTCCGGGTGAACGTCTGTCGCTCGTTGCTTACTATCGGGCGCAGCAAGACGTATATGGGGAATATCAGATGGCTGCTCGCCTGGTGGCTGCGGCAGAATACATCCGGGCCCAGGAGCGCACCCTATGGAGACATGTGGCCCGCCTGTCCCTGAACCTTTCAAAGGGTGAGGTGTTCGAGTCCAGTCACAGTCTAATGGTCCCACCGGGCACGGCCCCGGGGCTGTACTGGCTCGAGCTTCGAGTGAGCGCCGAAGGCCAGCCTCTTCCAGTATTGAGTACAACTGGTTCACCCACTGATCGGAACATCCTGATCGGCCCAATCATAGTGAAGAAGGGTAAAGCGCCCGTCTCCCTGGATGAGGCCTCGCTACAACCGGTCCAGGCAGTTTTTGGCCACCTGGTGCGATTACTCGGTTATCAATCCCAGGTCAGCGCCACATCGCAACAGGACGGGATACCCATCACCCTCTACTGGCAGGCGCTTTCGTCGATGAAGGCCGACTACCGGGTTTCTCTCCGGCTGCTCGATGCGCAGGGACATAATTGGGGGCAGTCCGATGACCAGCCGTGTGATGGTTTCTATCCGACGAGCCTTTGGAATACTGGCGAGGTAGTGCGGGATCAACACAATCTCCGCCCGCTTGTGGGGACCCCACCGGGAGAATACACCCTGGAGGTTCGCCTTTATCCCCTGGCTACCCTACGTTCGCTGGAGGTCTTCGATGCCACCGGAAAATCTTTGGGCACGGCGATCAGACTGGGGGCGGTGCGCTTGGCCGAGGTACAGGGGGAAGGGGAGCGTGATTTGGGTGTGCAGCATTGGCTTGAGGTCAAATTGGGTGACCAGTTGGAGCTCATCGGTTATAATCTGGAGAGCTGGTCAGGGAGGGTGGGCGATAGCGTCCACCTGACGTTATTCTGGCGCAAGCTGCCAGGCTTAAGCCGTGACTATGACCTCGTTCTGGAGATACTTGACCAGGGCGGAAAGGCATTGGTGCAGCACAGGACCTACTTGGCCAACGCTGGGTTTCACCCGATTCTTTGGCCGGAGGGTTGGATTGTACGGGGACAGTACGATTTGCCTGTCGGGGCAGAGGTGCCGGCCGGCACTTATAGTCTGGGACTGAACCTCGTTGATGTTAAGGGAAAGTGGCGCCTGTTGCCGCAGGACGTAGTGTTGCGTTCGCTGACTGTAGAGTCACGGGCACGCCATTTTACTATACCACCGATCTCTCATCCCCAGGTGGCGAACCTGGGGAATCAGGTACGTTTCCTCGGCTTCGATCTCGATAAAATCTCTGCCCGGGCCGGTGAGAATTTGCATCTGACGCTATACTGGCAGGCAATCGGTCCGATGGATAAAAGTTATAGCGTCTTCGTCCATCTCTTGGATGGGCAGAATCATATCTGGGGACAGAAGGATAATCTACCTGGCGATGGTGCCTTACCGACCTCTGGTTGGGCAGCGGGCGAAGTCGTGATTGATAAATATGAGTTACCGATCAAGGCTGAGGCACCGCCTGGGGAATACAGGATAGAAATCGGGATGTACGAGTCCGCCAGTATGCAACGCCTGCCCATTCTGGATGAGGAAGGAAAGGTTAAGGCGGACCACCTGATTCTAGGCGTGGTAAAGGTGGAACAGTAGTTGTCCTTAGACAGGGACTTTCACAATGGGGGTGCATCTGCCGAAGGTCCGCCTACGGCGGACTGAGGTTTGGGATATCCTCAATTTCCCTTCCCCCCTTCTCCCTAAAGACAAGGGGGAGAGTCCAGAGAGGGCTCACCCTCTCTGGCAGGGGCACTGGGGGTGTCCCCCAGGTTCGCTTTATCCCCCCTTCTCCCAAAGGGCGAAGGGGGCAGGGGGATGAGGGTATTCAAACGAGGGTCCTAGGGCTCCGCCTCGAAGAGTCTTCGACCTAGTTTATTCTTCCCCCTCTCCCCGAAGCGGGAGAGGGGGACAGGGGGTGAGGGCACTGATAACAAATACCAGGCTACGCTGGCTGGAGATAGGGTTGTTGCTGACCATCATCCTCTTGCTGGCAGCGCCGTTACGTCTCTACGCCATAGATACTATTCCCCCAGGGCTTAGCCTGGATGAGGCGGCCGAGGGCCTGGACGCGCAGCGTATTCTGGTTGGATGGCTGCCAGTGTTCTTGCCCAGTAACAATGGACGGGAAGCCCTTTTCGCTTATGTTGTAGCTACGGTCTTTCAGCTATTTGGCCCTACGGCAGCGGCCATCCGGCTGGCGGCAGCAATCCTGGGCATTTTGACCGTGCCGGCCACCTACCTTATGGTTCGGGCCCTATTTGGTCGTCGAGTAGCTGTCTTGACTGCTATCTTCTTGTCCATTTCGTATTGGCACGTATCCCTCAGCCGCCTAGGATTGCGGACTGTAGCCCTGCCGCTCCTGGGGGCCCTTGCCCTCTACTTTCTTTGGCAGGCACTGGGATCAAACCGGGTTTGGTGCTGGATTATGGCTGGTGTATCATTAGGGCTCAGCCTGTATACCTATGCGCCTGCCCGGCTGCTGCCGCCGCTGCTGGCGGTGGCTGTCCTTCTTTGGTTGGTCACCCATCGGAAAGTGATATCCTGGCCGAGCCGTATACCTGGGGTATTGCTCTGCTTCATTGTCGCTGGCTTGGTCTTTGCGCCCTTGGTCCTCTACTTTTGGGCCCATCCAACCGATTTTCTTGGACGGGCTGAGCAGGTCTCTCTGTTAAATGCGGTGCGGGCCGGCGCCGACTGGTCAGCTGTGCTTACAGGAAACATCGCTAAAACATTGGGGATGTTTCTCTGGCAGGGTGATCTTAACCCGCGTCACAACCTGCCGGGGCGAGCCGTCTTCGATCCTCTTCTGGGGGGATTGTTTGTGGTGGGGCTAGGGTTGGCCGTGTGGCGAGCGCGTCAGGTGGAGTATGGCTTAAGTCTCTTGTGGCTTGCGGTGATGCTGACGCCATCTATCCTGAGCGATAGTGCCCCTCACGCTCTCCGCGCTGCTGGAGTCCTACCGCTGCTCTTTGTCTTGCCGGCTATCGCCATGGTCGCTGCCTGGGATAAGCTACAGAAATGGCTACCCCTGGCTAAAAAGGCTCGTATCCTGCAAGCCACTGGTATGGCGGCGGTAGTGCTGCTCGCCGTCATCGAGGGCGGGTGGACGGCAAGGGACTACTTTGGAAGGTGGGCTGGGCGACCCGACACGGGGGATGCCTTCAACGTGGCCGAAGTAACCCTGGCCGATTACCTGAATCAGCTGCCTGCTTCCACCCGTGTTTATGTTGGACCGTTGGCCAGGGATCATCCCACCGTTCGTTTCTTGACCAAACACTGGGAGATGGTCAGGCCCTTCCCAGCCAGCTGCCTGCCCCTGCCGGAGACGGCTTCGACCGATGTCATTTACCTGTTAGGTGTGTCCCCGGACCCTGGTCGTATCCGAAGATACTTTCCGCAAGGGAACTCCGGCCCTACGGTGGAAGACCCTTATGGGCGTCCAGTCTTCCGCAGTTACTTTATACCAGCTGGAACGCGCCTGCAAAGTCCTCCGGCGCCCTCTCATTCACTGCGGGTGAGTTTGGGAGAGGAGATCGAACTGCTGGGTTACGATCTGGACGGCACTTTGAGGGCGGGTGAAAACCTGTCCCTAACGCTTTATTGGCGAGCCAGGCGAGCCCCACTCAAGGATTACACTATCTTTATCCACCTGGTAGACGAAGATGGGCATATCTGGAGCCAAAGGAATAGCGGCCCAGGGGATGGTGATTATCCTACCTCCTATTGGGACCAGGGCGAGGTGGTGATCGATCGTCATACGTTGCCCATCCCCTCCGATGCCGTTCCTGATACGTATAATATTGTCATAGGCATGTACCCGGAAGGGGGTGGAGCGCGCCTCGGCATTCAGGGGGCAACGGGACGAGACCAGGGCAACCAACTGGTATTGGCTAGCGTTCACATCGCCAGGGCCATCTCGCCCCCTGACCCGGCACGTCTACCTATCGGCAGGAGGATGGAGGCCGCCTTTCGGCCTGATGAGAGGTCCCCAGAACAGATCAGGCTTCTTGGATACACCCTGGAAACCGCTCGTGTGTTACCAGGACGAGCGATTCGTCTGATTCTCTTCTGGCAGGTGCTTGGCAAACCCGCGGAAGACTATACTGTTTTAGTGAGGGGGCGGGATGAGAAGGGTACCGTCGCTTTTGAGGAGGCAGTGCGACCGGTGCGGAGTCGGTATCCAACGGTACAATGGGAGGCAGGGGAGATCGTCCGCGATGAACACGATGTCCTGGTGGGGGCTCGTGTCAGACCAGGAGGTTATCATCTGACGGTGGCTCTGTACAAGACTGTCAGTGAAGAGCCACTGCGGGCTGTGCTTGCCGGACAAGAACTGGATGAGATCGCCTTGCCGGATGGTGTACAGATGGAGGCGCTGGAGCGGACCTTCGCCATACCACCGATCCAGAACCAGTTGACAGCCAGGTTTGGGGAGGCTGTCCAGTTTCTGGGCTATGACCTCACTCCGGTGGCTGTAAAGGGGGGCGGTTCGCTGGAGCTGACCCTTTATTGGCAGGCTATCAGAGAGATGGAGACGAGCTACACGGTATTCACCCATCTCTTGGATGCGCAGGAGCGGATCTGGGGGCAAAAGGATGATCGCCCTGTGGGTGGCGCTCGCCCCACCACCTCCTGGGCGAGGGGTGAGGTCATCATTGATCGCTACGAGATCGCCGTCAAGGCCGGGGCACCTCCTGGCGAATACCGCCTGGAGATCGGCATGTACGATGCCGTCACGGGGCAACGTCTACCGGTCTATGGTCAGGATAGTCGTTCCCTAGGAGACCGTCTCCTGTTGGCGCCAGTACTGGTCGAAGTCCGCTGAGCTGGGGAACGTGGAGGGGAAAAGCTCATGGGTTTGAAAGTGATAGGGTGTGCAGAGAGACAACGTCCTTCTGCTGGCCTGCCCGCCGCAGGTGGGGGTTTGGGATATCCCCATTTTATTCCCCCTTTATTCCCCCTCTCCCGTGCAGCGGGAGCTGGGGAGGTCAAGGAGTCCTTCTGTGGAAGGATCCTTGGAGGGTTCTAGGGCTCTGCCCTAGTCTATTATACCACCCGCGCAGTGGGAGCTGGGGAGGTCAAGGAGGGAGGGCGCAGCCCCACTACTTGGAGGGTTCTAGGGCTCTGCCCTAGTTTAGTTCCCCCTCTCCCGTCCCCCCTGGGGGACGGGAGAGGGGGACAGGGGGTGAGGGCACTTAAAAATGAACAAACGAAAGCGTATGGCTTGGGGGAAGCACCGTCTAAAGGAGAAGAAGCGTAAACAAAGCCGAGGTTAGCAGGACGATTCGCCGTCGGCTATGAGAGGGTGATGAGTATCTGTCCCCAAATCCGCCTTCGGCGGATTCAAGGTAGCCCTTCCTGCGGCAGGAGGGCACATCCCCAGACCCCTGCAGCGACCCTATCGCTATTTTACAGTGCGCTCCTTATAATTAAGCCCAGTTCGTGGCTCTATTTGGGGAGGCGGGGCAGTGCGTGTAATCGGATTGACGGGGAATATCGCCTGCGGCAAAAGCACTGTCGCAAGGATGCTGGTGCGTCTGGGTGCTGAGGTAATTGATGCTGATGTGATAGCCCACGAGGTGATGGCTCCCGGTACAGATGTCTGGCGAGCAGTAGTAGCTCAATTTGGGCAAGGAATCTTACGGCCTGATGGGACGATCGACCGCTCCATTCTGGGGAGTATGGTTTTTGCTGATCCCGCTGCCCTGAAGAGGCTAGAGGAAATCGTCCATCCGGCGGTAATCCAGATTATCGAATCCAGGATCGCTGCCTCTAAAGCTACCGCTGTGGTCATAGAGGCGATTAAGATGATCGAAAGTGGATTGTATAAGCGCTGCGACTCCTTATGGGTCGTAACCTGTCATCCGGAGCAGCAGCTGTCTCGTCTGATGGCTCAAAAGGGACTGACGACCGAAGAATCCTGGTTACGCATAAAGGCCCAGTCCCCACCCGAAGAGAAGGTGCGTTTGGCCGATATAGTTATCGACAACAGTGGAACAAAGGAAAGGACTTGGCATCAGGTATGGCGAGCCTGGACTAGAGAATGTTCTACAGGTAACACTTGATGTTTTCGGCCACGGACCTGTTTAGGCCTGGTAGGCGACTGATTTCAGTGATGCTTGCCTCGCGGATGGCGTCGATGGTGCCGAAGTGCTTAAGTAGAGCGGCCTTCCGCTTGGGTCCAACGCCTGGTATCTCCCCTAAGAGGGAGCTGAAGGTTGTCCGCTTGCGCATTGCCTGATGATAGGACAGGGCGAAGCGGTGGGCTTCATCACGGATGCGCTGGATGAAATACAGGCCCTGTGCGGTGGGAGGCAGGGTGATCGGCTCCACACAGTCAGGCGTGAAGAGCTCCTCGTGTTCCTTGGCTATGGCCACGATGGGCACAGTGGATATATTCAACTCTTTCATAGCGTCCAGAGCGGCGTGGAGTTGTCCCTTACCGCCATCAACGATTACCAAATCCGGCAATATTCCCCAGTCGGTCTTATCCGGGATGAGCGTTGTCTGGCTATCCGGTTCCAGCGACCTACTTGCCTTAACGGCTCGTTTGAAACGGCGCTGAAGCACCTCCTGGAGCATAGCATAATCGTTGGCCCCGGGAACCGTCTTTATTTGAAAACGGCGATATTCGCTCTTCTTCGGTTGTCCCCGCTCAAAGACCACCATTGAACCCACCGCTGAGGTACCGCGGATGTTGGAGATATCGTAACACTCGATCCGTTTAGGTAGTGCAGGCAACTTAAGATACCTGGCTATCTCCTCCACGGCCAGCCGTGTCTTTTGTTCGTCAGCCAGCCACTGGGCGCGGAGTTGCTCCAGCGCTTCGGCCGCATTTTCGGCTACCAGGTCTACTAACTTTTTTCCTTCACCCTTGCGGGGTACCCGAATGACTACCTTGTCCCCACGCTTATTTCGTAGCCACTCGTCGATCACCTTTGGCTCGTCCAACTCACTCTGCAATAGCAAACGGGGAGGGATGTCGGCTGCTCGATCATAAAACTGCATGACGAAGGAGCCCATTATCCTTCGGGCATCCTCATCCTGGGTCCCTTCAAGGACGAAGTGTTCTCGTCCGATAAGCTTACCACCTCTGATAAAGAACACCTGGACGCATGCTTCGCCGTCGTTGCGCGCCAGGGCAATTACGTCTTGATCGTGCATCGCCGTGGAGAGGACCCTCTGATGTTCGACGACCATTTCTATGGCTCGGAGTTGATCGCGCAGGAAGGCGGCTCGTTCGAATTGGAGAGACCCTGCGGCCTTATTCATTTCTTCGCGCAACTGTTTGATAATTTGTTCCTGTTTACCCTCCAGGAAGAGACAGACCTGCTGTATCACGGAAAAGTATTCCTCGCGCCCGATGGCCCCGATACATGGACCCAGGCAGCGGTGAATGTGATAGTCGAGGCACGGCCGTTTGTCGGTGCCGGTAAGGGGTCTCTTGCAAGAGCGATAGGGGAACAACTTTTTCAACAAATCAAGCGTACGGCGGACAGATTTAGAACTAGCGAAGGGTCCAAAGTATCTGGCACCATCCCTTTCATAGCGGCGGGTGATGTAGACGCGTGGCCATGTCTCATCCAGGCTTATCCGCAAATAGGGGTAGTTCTTGTCATCGCGCAGTCGCACGTTATACTTGGGTCGATGCCGTTTGATAAAGTTGCATTCGAGGATGAGTGCTTCAAGGTCAGAATCGGTGACGATGAATTCGTAGTCTGCGATTTGAGGGATCATCAGCCGGTTTTTAAGCGATTGCCCTTGACTCTGGAAGTAGGAACGGACCCTGTTTCTAAGCTTGCTGGCCTTACCGACGTAGAGGACCTCGCCTCTTTCGTTCTTGAAAAGGTAGACTCCAGGCTTACTGGGCAGCGACTTTAATTGTTTGTCTATTTGTAGCCGCTCCATAGGAGCTCTTTCTAGGGGAGAACAACTCGCTCAGATAATATCCTTTAAAAGGATTATATAAAGAGGATGAGAGATTAGCAAATTACTAACAGGTGAAATTGACAAGCGGGCCGTCCTCGGCTATGATCAAGGTGGCGACATCTTGGACATGCCCAACCTCTCCAAGATATACCCTGTGGCTGGGGGATAATCCGTGTATAGGCGCAGGTCGGTGAACATCGTCTTGGCCGTTACTGTTATAGCCATCCTCGTTCTCGCCCTCTTCGGGGTGTATCGCCTGATGAGCACGCCTTTGGAGGAGAAGGCCCTTCGCTCTACGCCCACAGCTACGGTAGCGGAGACCGATTACCTCGCTTTGGGTGATGATCTGCTGAGCCAGGGTAAAGTGGATGAGGCGATGGAGAACTACAGCCGTGCGGCACAACTGAAACCTGATAGTGCCAAGGCGAATGCCTATTGGGGCAAGTGCTTATATATCCGTGGTCAGACGGCCGCAGCTGTCGTTAAGCTGCAAAAAGCGGTGGAGCTTGAGCCCAATAACGCTACATATCGTGCTCTCCTCTCGCTCGCTTATGATTGGAATAAAGAGTATTCTAAGGCCAGTGAGAGCGCGCAGAAAGCTGTGGAGCTGGCCCCTACGCTGGCCTTAGCCCACGCAACCTTGGCCGAAGCCCTCGCCGATAGCGGGCAGTTGGAGAAGGCTATGGTAGCGGCAAGGAGAGCCGTTGATCTGGACGATAAAAGTGCTGATAGCCACCGTGCTTATGGCTATGCCCTACAATCCGTAGGTAAATTTCAGGAGGCGGAGGCGGAATACCGTAAAGCCATAGAATTGCAGCCGAATATGACCTACTTCCGCCTAACTTTAGCTGCGCTTTACAGGCGTATGATGCGCTATGACGAGGCCATCAGGGAGTTTCAGAAGATCACGGAGATGGAACCAAATAATCCCCAGGGCTTTGAAGGGATCGGGCTCAGTTACTATGATCAGAAAAAATATGCGGAGGCCGTCGTCGCTTTTAAGAAGGCGGCGGAATTGGATCCGAAGCGAGCTGGAACGCAGAGTTATATCGGATGGTCTTATTATCTGCAAGAGAAGTATGACCTGGCCATCCCTTATTTCCAGGAGGCAGTGCGTTTGGAGCCCGAACGGGCGGAAGCCTATGAAGGGCTGGGCTGGTGTATGTATATGGCGCAGCGCTACGATGAGGCCAGGGAGGCATTCAACAAGGCTCTTCAGATTGACCCTAATCGGCAGTTGGCCAAGCAGGGCTTGAAGGCGCTGGAGAAAAAGTGAGCGCGGGTTACTTCTTGTCTGTTTTACGCAAGGCGGCGGTGATGGCACCGAACAACGTCAGTTGTTTGGACTTGGCTTGTCTCTTTTTCCCCTTCGTTTTTGCGGGTTGCTTGACCTTCGGTGAATCTGGGGGTGAGGTCTTAGGCGGTTTTTCCGCGGCAGCGGCCCGCTGAGGCGATCTCGGTTCAGATCGCCTCTGAACCTGTCCCTGGCTGGGTTTCACCTGAGCTGAGGCCGTTGACGTGGCAGGAGTGGCTTTAGCCACAGCGGTCTTTGCCCTGGACTGGCTCTTGGCCCTGCCGGCTGCTTCGCCGGGCGCAACCTTCCTGCTCTTTTCTGGTGCTGTGGGCATCGTTCCGGCCTGCTTTGCTGCTGGCTTAGCCTGCGCCATTTTCTTGGCTGGGACAGTCGCTGTGGCCACCTTCATCTTCTCCGCTTTGGTTTGTTTAGCTGCTGGTTCGGCTTGTATCGTCTTCTGGGGCGGGACAGTCGCCGTGGCTGCCTTGATCTCCTCTTTTTTGGTTTGCTTTGCGGCTGGTTTAGTCGGCGCCGTCTTCTTGGTTGGAATGGTGGCAGCGACTGCCGTTTTCTCCTTTTTGTCAGTTGGCGCCTTCGTTGAGGCCATCTTGCTTCCCTTCGTCTTCGCTTTCTTAAGCGGTCCTCTATCCGTTTCAGGCGCTGGCTCCTCTGTAAGTATCGCTCCTGGCCCTTTAAGATGGATGAGGGAGGTTATGCCTTTACCTTCGCCCATATCCGCCAGTGCCGTTCCCTGTGCTGTCCGGCTCATCAGCGGGATACTATCCACCGGGAGACGTACGGCTGATCCTTCCGAGAGAGTGATGATCAATTCATCGGTCGTCCAGACGACGCTTGCTCCAACGATGGAACCTGTCTTCGCCGTAATATTGGCCACACGCACCCCACCGCCACCCCGCCCGTGGGTGGGAAAATCGCTCAAGGCTACGCGTTTAGCATACCTATTGCGTGTAATCACTAAGAGTGCCAGGCCTGGGCGCACTACGTCCATCCCTATTACTTTATCCCCAGCCTGGAGCTTAATGGCGCGCACTCCTCCACTGGTGCGGTTGCTGGGACGCACTTCCTCCTCACGGAACCTGAGCGCCTGCCCTTTTTGGGTGACGATGATCACTTCATCCTGGCCACTTGTAAGCACCATCTTCACCAGCTCGTCTCTATCTGGTAAATCGGTGGCGATGATTCCGGCGGGGCGAGTGGAGGCGTATTCTTTGAGGGCGACACGTTTGACCTGTCCGCCGCTCGTGATCAGAAGACAGTAACCATCGCCATCGGAAGTGGAAAGGGCTACGCTGCCCACAATCGTTTCTTGTTCCCCAAGGGCGAGCAAGTTGCCTATAGGGACGCCCTTAGATTGCCGGTTACTGTCGGGGATTTGATGGGCTTTCAGCCCATATACTCGGCCGCGATTGCTGAAGAAGAGTACATTGTCATGGGTATTGGCAATACATAGATTTTGGATAGGTTCTTCCTCACGCCAGCTCACCCGGGGGGGGCTGCTCCTGGCGGCTCGGCGCTGGGGGTGATAGATATCGCTTGATAGGCGTCTGATATAGCCCTTAGGGCTGATGATGATGGCCACCTCCTGTTCCGGAATCAAATCTTCGTCACTGAAATCAGCAGCCTCCTCGGCTATTATCCTTGTTCGCCGGGCATCACCGTACTTGGTCTTGATCTCCAGTAGTTCGTCCCGGATCAGGTAGAGTATCTTAACAGGATGGGCAAGTACATCCTCGAGGTGGGCGATGAGTTTGATGGTATCCCCGTATTCGTTCACTATCTTCTTGCGTTCAAGAGCAGCCAGTCGGCGCAGCTGCATATCCAGGATCGCTTGGGCCTGAATCTCGCTCAAATGGAAGTTCTTGATTAGGGCCACTCGAGCGGTGTCAGCGTCTTGAGCTCTACGAATCGTGGCAATGACCTCATCCAAATGATCTAGAGCAATCTTCAAACCTTCTAGGATGTGTAGGCGTTGGCGGGCCTTTTCCAGATCAAAGACGGTCCGGCGGGTGACGATCTCGCGGCGATGGTTCAGGTAATGCAGGAGCATAGCCTTTAGATTAAGCACGCGTGGTTGCCCGTCCACAAGGGCCAGCATGTTGACGGTGAAGGCAGATTGCATGGCGGTGTACTTGTAGAGCTGGTTGAGGATCTGCTTAGGGGCTGCATCGCGCTTTAGCTCGACGACGATGCGCATCCCCTCTCGATCGGATTCATCGCGCAGCTCGGAAATACCCTCAAGGCGGCGATCGTGCACCATCTCGGCGATCTTCTCCAGGAGACTGGATTTATTGATTTGGTAGGGCAATTCGGTGATGATGATTTGATACCGTCCACCCTTAACTTCCTCGATATGAGCCCGAGATCTGATGGTGATGCGGCCGTGACCAGTAGTATAGGCGCTGTTTATCCCCTCTTGTCCTAGAATGATGCCGGCGGTGGGAAAATCTGGCCCCTTAACGATCTTCATTAAGTCTTCAGGTGAGATGCTGATCATCTCATCGACCACGGATACCAGGGCTCGGATACGCTCTTCCTCTGAGGGACGCTTGCCCGCCCTTTCAGCCAAGGTGCGGACTTTAGCCAACACCGCTGGATCAATCTTTTTCAGAACGCCACTAAGGAGTTGGCTATCAAGCGGTGTACGTAGGACACGAGACCAAACAACCTCGAAGGGGATACCACTCTCGACGCATCGTTCCATCTGTTGGATGATGTAGACAAGCGCCTCCACAATTTCATTGAGATTGTGTGGAGGAATATTGGTAGCCATGCCGACGGCGATGCCAGTAGCGCCGTTGAGAAGTAACTGAGGAATCCTCGCCGGCATGACGGTTGGTTCCTTGAGTGTACCATCGAAGTTAGGGACAAAGTCTACTGTATTCTTGTCGAGGTCGGCCAGCATCTCATCGGCCGGCGGGGCCAAGCGAGCCTCGGTATAGCGCATGGCGGCTGGTGGATCGCCATCAACGGAACCGAAATTTCCTTGTCCATCAATGAGCATATAGCGCATCGAGAAGTCCTGGGCCATACGCACCATTGTTTCGTAAACTGGCGCATCACCGTGGGGATGATACTTGCCCAAGACCTCACCGACGATACGGGCGCTTTTCTTATAGGGGCTATTGTGGCGCAAACTGAGCTCGTCCATCGCATACAGGATGCGGCGTTGGACCGGCTTCAGCCCATCACGGACATCCGGTAGGGCGCGAGCGGTGATCACGCTCATAGCGTAATCCAGGTAGGCGCCCTTCATCTCCTCTTCGATCTTTATCGGTTTAACTAAACCAATTTCCATAGTGTTGACGAAATCCCTCTACTTCGGTCGTTGCCTCGTCTCCAAGGTTGGCTTGCCAGAAGGTCCTTTACGGACGAAAATGTTCTTCTCCCATTGAGCTTCTGTCTCGGGATAATCAACTCTGATGTGCGCCCCCCGGCTCTCCCTTCGCATCTTGGCGGCGCTGGTGACCATCTCAGCCACTGTCAGCATGTTTTGCAGTTCCAGCAGGTCCATTAGCTCCATATTATACATTAGAGAGTGATCAACAAAGATTGTTCGTGGGAGTTCGGCACGGAGAGACCGCAGTTCAGTCAGGGCCATGTTCAAGTTGCTCTCGTCGCGTAAGACCCCAACACGCTGGGCCATAATCTCCTGCAATCTCCGCTTAATAGAGGTTGGAGATTTGTTCGGTCCGCTTCGCCTCAGATGAGCGGTGATACGTTCCTCCTCGTGTCTGATCTCGGCCTCATCAAGTGGTATCGTTTTCGCTGTATTGGCAAGGTCAGCGGCAGCGGTACCGGCACGGGCACCAAATACACAAATTTCTGATAGAGCGTTGCCTCCCAACCGATTGGCTCCATGCACACCGCCAGCGACTTCACCGGCCGCAAATAATCCGGGGACGGTTGTTTCGCATTGGGGATTTATCCTGATCCCTCCCATGAAGTGGTGGCACATAGGCTTTACCTCCACTGGTCCGCGGATCACGCCGACTCCGCTTCGCATCAGCTTTTCTAGGAAGTGGCCGTACTCCTTCCATAGTGTCTCCTCCCCTGAGATGGAGAGGTCCAGGTAGACACAGCCTCTGTCCGTCCCTCGTCCTTCGCTAATCTCGGTAGCGATGGCTCTGGCCAGGATATCCCTTGTGCTGAGATCTTTCTTTTCAGGGTCATATCTGGCCATAAAGCGCTCGCCCAGCCGATTCCACAGGATACCACCGGTGCGGTAACGCATCATGGCACCGATGGTGCGATTAATGCCTAATCCTCGTGGATATGCTAGACCTACGGGGAAGAACTGAACAAACTCCATATCCAGCAGCTCTGCCCCTACATCATAGGCCAGAGCATAGCCATCGCCTGTTAAAGGACGGGGGGCTGTGTTTTCCGGGTAGAGCTCCATCGCTCCGCCGGTAGCCAGAACGACCGCCTTAGCGGCCAGTGCCACCATCTGCCCGGAGGTAAGGTTGAGGCCAAGGGCACCAACTACTCGCCGGTCATGCGTAAGGAGCTTGGTGATAAAAGTATGCTCGATGAGGCGTATCTCGCGCTGGCGTCGCAGCTGACGTAGAAGACCATCGATCATCGCCTTGCCGCTGGCGAAGTCGGCGTGAAGGGCGCGGCGGTAAGTGTGACCGGCAGCTGTGACCTGCAAAAACTTATTCCCTTGCTTAACAAAAGGTACCCCCCAACGCTCCAACTCCAGCATGCGCTCCGGCGCCTCTTTGGTGAATACTTCTACCAGGGCAGGGTCGTTCAAGTAATGGCCGGCGCGCATGGTATCCTCGAAATGAACCTTCCAGTTATCCTCTGGATCGGTATGACCCAAGGCCGCACACACGGCGTAGAGCCCTGTCACAGTGGCTCCGGACCGCCCGACACAACCCTTATCTACGATGGTTACTGTTGCCCCACGGTCAGCCGCGTCGAAAGCGGCGAAGATCCCTGCGGCACCGGAACCGATGATCAACACATCTGTGGTGGCTGACGGTGCCTTAAAATTACTGACCATATCTCACCTCGACGAGCGTGTTAGCGTATCCAATGTGTTCGTCCCTGAACGTATGTGACCTCTATCGTGCCGTGACGTTGGGTTAGGTCATCGTCCTTATGTTTGTTACCAGGTCACGGATGATCTTGCCCTTAGGCACGGGCCTTATCTGCGTCCCATCCTCGGCTGGGGTGAGGCAGAGATAGCTGACCCGGCCGTTGACGGAGGCAAGACAGAGTTTGCAACTATTATCGTAGCGGCAGGAGTAGAGAAAGGCCAGGCTGGGGTCGTACAGTTCTCGTATTTTGACCAGGCAGTCCAGGAGGCTCATCCCCTCTTCGTAGGGGACTACATAGGATCTCATTGTTGGTGCCTCATCTGTTTGAGGATTAAACCGCTGAACATGGATGGTGA
Source organism: Chloroflexota bacterium (assembly GCA_023475225.1). Classification (NCBI taxonomy): domain Bacteria; kingdom Bacillati; phylum Chloroflexota; species Chloroflexota bacterium. The sequence goes on along the minus strand of JAMCVK010000049.1, from coordinate 2,486 downwards.
TCTCCGCCGACCTCATGCAGTTCTTACCTCCGGCTTTCGGGATCGATTTTCTCAGACAGCACTTCGTTACATGGTGCGTGGTTATGCTATCACGGGTGGAGCTTCTGGTCAAGGCGAGTTGCCATTTGCATCGGTAGCCAAGGCCATGCTCCCCAGATGGTCGGTCTCCTCTACGGCGGCCTATTCTGTGGGGACGGAGTGGGTGTCAGGGTCTGGCCGGTTATCACGATGCGCCAGCCACGCTTCTCCAAGTCCCTCCAGGTCAGCGTCTCACTCCAGACTACATTGCCTTCCTCATCTTTGGCTTCAAATAAGATAGGATACGGCTCTACATCCCTGGACATGAGTGTGCTGAAGGTGTGAATTTCGTACGGCGGGAGCTTTCCCTGCATCCCTGTATACCCGTGCCTAGTCGTGTAGATAGCGATCGTTCGATTGGTCTGATTCTCATAGGTAATACCTACACCAGGGTCGCAGCTAGTCAGCGTGAATCCCCCTACCGCTACCAGCAGAATAGCGAAAAACAGCCAATGCCTCACCAGGGCCACCACCCCCCACTCGGGTACAGTGGAGGTAAACCAGCGCGAAGGTTGGCAGTTACTTCCAGTGGGTTTAGGGCATGACCTCCAACCTTTGTTTGGAAGATTTTCTGTAAAACGTGTCCACTGGCCTCGCCCGCCGCATAAAGCGGCAAAAAGAAAGGACCTAGCACATCGTAGTCCTCTACGTGGCCGCCTATCTCGTGGCGATGCAGCTCGCTGCCCAGAGGAACTTCCTGCCTCGCCAGCACATTGTGTCCTAGAGTCAAAGCCTCAGCGTTGAACGGCCCCTCCATGACCCACGCGGTTGGTCCTCCCACCTTCTCCCAAACAATCACTAGTTCGCCCTTGTGAACCTCGTACCTGGCCTTTCCCCCTCCTAAATGCCCGGCCAGCACACCCAGCAGGTCATTCAACCAGTTCCATCCCGTTTCGGTCATAGCCCAACCTACCGACCCTGAAAACGCAGCAACCTTGTAGGCCAGTCCTTCTATGCCTTGCCCTTCAAGCAGCCCACGCACAGCAGCCATCCTCTCGTTGTAGTTGCCAACCCAATCAGCACCAGGATGGGCGTCCATCCACAGCTTCTCCAGCCAGTCCGACTCGGTGGGCCAGCGCCCGTGCTCCTGGTAGAAGGCATTCACCCAATCGGGAGGAGGTTGGTGCCCACTGGGATCAGGACAGCACAAGGGGGATCGTCCCCAGACCCAGCTATGGTATTAACGAGGGCCTAGGTTATCTCTTGCCCGGCCTTGTCCCTCCCCCGTGCTTATTCACGGCACTCTTTTTCCAAAGAGGAATATTAGAAGACTCCCCATTATGCCCCCAACTATTAGCACGATGGCGGACACATCAATCAACCTGCTCAGCAGCGATTCCGGTGGTATACTGATAAACCAGTCAAGGATAGGCGGGCAGAAAACTAATAGGAGGGTTAGGATCAAAGAAACCGTACCTATGGCTAGAGGTAACAGCCCCCTTCTCTCTTTATGGTAGCTGCTAAAAAGCCAGTACCAGAGAGCGCATCCTACGATAACAAGACCATAGGTTATGAGGGCTGTTACAGGACCATATATTTCTAGAACACGCCACATGTACCCACCTCGTCACCCGTGCGTCTCGTACCAGTGTCTCTCCCAGTCCTCCTGAGTGGGTGGCCGGCCAGTCTCCTTCAGGAACTGCAACGACCACAAGCGGTCAAGGAGATCATCGAAGGTAGGTGACCGCCCATGCTCAGTGGTAAACTCCGATTCCCAGGGGTCAACCGGGGGTGACGGCTCTGGACTTGGCATCGCCGTGGGGATGAGCATGTCATAATCTAAAGGAATGGAGGTGGGTGTTGGCGTTGGGGTCGGTGTAGGTGTTGGGATCCCCTCGGTTACTAGCTGGGATAGGCTCTTTGCGTATTTAAGATTGGTTACTGCTGTTCCCAAGATGGTGGTTAACAGCATTCCTATTATGAACTTCTTCGCTTCTGGATCGAGGTTGCCACCCCCACTCGGCATCCAGAACGGACTACCTGAAGTGTTGAGGTCGTTCAGCATCCGCTGTATCTCCCGGGACTGCTTTTTATCGGGCCGAGGTGCGGAGCCAAGGAGGGTCTGCAATCCCTCAATTGGACTACGGAGCTCGATCGAGGGCAACTCCATCTGGGATAGGCGCTGGCTGAGCTGCAGGGCAGATACGGTGAGCGCCGTAGCACCCCCGGCCATAAGCCAGTAGTAGAGAGGAATCCCCCATAGCGCTACTACTGGCACGTTTCCACTGGGATCCTTGTACTTCAGCGGGTTGTTCAGGGTATAGCTATATCTGTTCAGGCCCTGCGGGTTCTTGTAGTCGGGCACGATCGTATCCGCACTGAGGAAGCGCCCCAGGCTGGGGTCATAGGCCCTTGAGCCGTACCAGTAGAAACTGCTCAGCTCGTCCCAGGTCTGAGCGGTATAGGCC
>JAMCVK010000048.1 GCA_023475225.1 Chloroflexota bacterium | reverse complement strand
CTACGAATGCAGCACTGCCGATCCCACCGTTGCCGCCCTGGGGGCCGAGCTACGGGCTTGGGAGAAGGCGTACAACACCATCCGGCCCCACCAGGCCCTGGGCTACCTCACGCCCAAGGAGTTCCTCAATGCCTGGAACCAACATCACGGCAGAAAGGAGGTGGTGTCACGGAGGTAGCGAACGAGTACAGGAGGTTGAGGCTTCGATCATTGTATGCTAGAATTCGCTCCAGTGCCATAACACTTGTGGGCGATCGCCCACTTATGGGGAGGGAATTGATCAGGAGATGGCAAATCTGGCTCGGGCTGGTATTGAGCCTATTCTTTCTCTGGTGGGCTTTCCAGCAGGCCACTAACATAGCGAAAGTTGGCGAGGCGATTCGCCAAGCCAATTATTTATATCTTGTTCCCGCCTTACTAGCCTATTTCGGCGGAGTTTATTTGCGGGCCATCCGCTGGCACTTTCTTCTAAAGCCCCTCAGAAGGATAGAGGCAAGGCGCCTATTTCCGATAATAGTTATGGGGTATATGGTAAACAACACACTGCCGGCCCGGCTAGGAGAGATTTTCCGAGCGTATATCCTGGGTGAGCGCCAAAGCATAAGCAAAAGCGCCACTTTTGCGACCATCATTATTGAGCGAGTTTTCGATAGTCTAACTATGGTTATTTTTGCCCTAACTGCATCCTTGTTCATGCCTTTTGAAATAGGATTACAGGAGGTCGTTCGCCCTGCGGCTTTATTTTGGGGTGGCTTTATTGTTCTTCTTTTGAGCATGGCCCTATCGTCACAATTGGCCTCGAAGATATCGGATCTCGCTCTGAAGGTGGCGCCTGGATGGCTACGACATCGGCTTATGAGATTCACCCATTCCTTCCTTCTCGGGTTTCAGGTGTTACATAGTGCCAGAATGTTATTTAGCGTGATTGTGTTATCTATCGTCATATGGCTTTGCGAAGCCTCGATGTATTACCTTGTAATGCTTGCCTTCAACCTCTTATTGCCATTGTATGCGCCCTTACTCACCATCGCGGTAGCTAGTCTTGGAACGATGATACCATCCTCTCCCGGCTACATAGGCACTTTTGATGCCCTAGTAGTATTCGCCTTAAAACTATTTGGAGCCGACCCAAATACAGCTTTGAGCTATACCGCTGTCCTACATGTGACGTTTCTCGTTCCGGTGACCCTACTCGGCTTCTATTACTTGTGGAGGCATGGCCTCTCGCTACAGGTAGTGGAAAGCGGGAAATTCGCTGAAGGATAATAGATTAGGGCGGCTGATGCTGCTCTTATGATGGATCTGATTTAATTTTCGCTCAAAATTCAGGCGAGGAGCTCGCTATAGCGATGATAACGAAATGGTTCATAATCTTAGCCTGCATCGTCCTTATGGCCTCAATAGGTTTTCATATTTGGGGCGATATTGTCTTGGGGCGTGATGGCACTTCGCTGAATTCGATAATTGTTGTGGGCTCTGCGAAGGCTCAGCCGGAGACCCCAAAGGGTTCTCTATCCTCGGACTTCGAACGTTTACCTCTAGAGGCGCTTGGCGCTCCCAACAGACAAAAGTACGCCGATATGGTTTACGTGCCTGCTGGCTACTTCGTCCTTGGTTCCAGCGACGGGGATGTAGACGAAACGCCTGTACAGGAGGTATATCTCGACGCCTTCTATATTGATAAATATGAGGTCACTGTAGGTGAGTTCAACAGATTCGTCGAGGCAGCCGGCTATAAAAGCGACGGGAATTGGTCGGTATATTTAAAACCAGGATACGAAGCCTACCCTGTCGTTAGGGTGAGTTGGCGCGATGCCAACACTTATGCTCAGTGGGCTGGCAAGCGATTACCTACGGAAGCCGAATGGGAGAAGGCAGCACGGGGAACGGATGGCAGAAAATATCCTTGGGGGAATATCTGGGATCCATCCAGGGTAAATTCTCTGGAAGGCGGGCTTATGTCCTTCACAAAGGTCGATGAGTATCCACGGGGAGTTAGCCCCTTTGGGGCCTATAATATGGTCGGGAATGTCCTGGAATGGACGAGTAGTCTCTATAAGCCCTATCCGTACAATCCTCAAGATGGCCGAGAGGATGCAACAGCTGAAGGTAAGCGGGTGCTGCGGGGAGGGTACTATGGGCTCCCCACATATTTTGTGCGCACAACTATCCGATACAAGCATGACCCTAATTATTTCGATGATTATACAGGCTTTCGTTGTGTGCGTGATCCCTAGAAGAACACATTACTGACTACTGGTGAACAAGGGGGGTTCCAAGGGGGCGCAGCCCCCTTTAGTAGGAGTCTTTCGGATGTGTCCCTACCAAGATTATATCAGCATGCAGTCAATGATCAGATTCCCCCTCTCCCGCCGGAGCGGGGGTAGTCCAGAAGGGGAGCATCCCTTCTGGGAGGGTTCTAGGGCTCCGCCCTAGCCTCTTTCCCCCTCTCCCACTCCGGTGGGAGAGGGGGGTCAGGGGGTGAGGGCGCCCTACAAAAAAGCACGCAGGGCTACCTTGAACCCCCAGCGGGCCTGCCCTCCGCAGGCGGGGGTTTGGGGGAGATATTCAACACTTTATATTTAGGAAATAGCTGCTTGCTCTATGGCCTCTAATTCTTTGGAGAATTAACTTGTCTTATCGAAGAAGTTCTGTCTTTCACACAACTATTTATGCGCTCATTCTCCTCACGATGTATGGTATTTATAAGGTGAGCGCTGCCTTCGCTTATTTGGCCGGTGATGAGGCCTCTCTGCTTTATAGCGCCAATCTGGTCGCTTTGGGGTTGACCCTGTTCAAGGATTTCCTCAGTAAATCGCCCTTACTTGAATATTCGTATGGACTTATTGCCTGGGTGAGTGGGGCAAATTGGTGGGCCCTGAGAACATTCAGCATCCTCATCTCGTTGGCCAGCGCCTTAGTAGTTTACCTGCTGGGAGTGGAGCTCCATAGCCGGAAGCTCGGCTTGGTGGCCCTTGGGCTCTATATCACTGCTCCAGTTGGCTTTATAATGCATGCGGATAGCAGTGAGTCTGTTTTTGCCACATTACTAGCCTCACTGGTGGCTTATACCTATTTACGCGGCCAGCGGCAAGGAAGTAGTCTTTTAAGTTTCGCCTCAGGCGCTCTGTTAGCTGTAGGATATCTGGCCAACGCTCCACTTTTCTTGTCTTATTTTGTTGCTCTCTTTGTCTTCACCATCATCGTAGACTTACATGATTTCGGTCGCGCTATCACGGCTGATCACCTATCCTTCCTTGCTATGGGGTTCATTGGCAGTCTGGCTCTATTTGCCGCCGCTATAATGGTCAAGTTTGGATTTGGGGCCGTAGTCTGGTATATCGGTTTAGGCTCATACTTTTTATGGCCAAAGGAGATAGGAGGTACTAATAGCCTCTGGTCACTCGGCATCATCAATCTTGGGAACCTTCACCTCTGGGTTTTGACCCTTCTCTTCCTTCTGGGGATAGGGAAGATAGCTGCTAGCCTGACTTTGAGAAAAAGGGATGTAACTGTTCTAGCTATCTGGCTTTTGGCGACGATCGCAGCAATCTCCATCGATGCTCTGCTTAGGGGGATCAAGATAGAAGATAGTTTTGTTTGGGTTGCACCTTTGAGTATTCTAGCTGCCTCGACCCTCTTGACCGCTGACGCCTTGATAGCAAGGGTTAGGGCGAATGTGGCCAGGATGCGGTTCGCTCTGCTTATCCTAACCCCAATCCTTTTTCTCTACGCACTTCCTATCGTCATCGTTGAAAGGGGCTATTCCTCGGGGCCCTTTGTCGGTAGAACGATCCCTCTTAAAGTGGCCGAAAAGGTAGCCGATTTTTTGAGCGTTTATGCTCAGCCCCCTGTTGAGCTGCTCGCTGCAGACCCGCAATGGGCGCTAGTATCCGGTCGGCGTCAACTCCTAAATCTCACTTACCCTTCTATCTATGCTGATGCAAACGAACGGGTTTATCGTGAGTTGGGCTACCTGCCCAGGAAGATACAAATCGTTGAACAACTGCGCCGTCGGAACGTTATTCTCGCCGATGATGGCCGCTTGCTCACTACCTTCCCCTTCCTTGATCCTATTGTGCGCTCTGAGTTTGAATTAATCACAGAAGTGGAGGGTGTAAAGCTTTATTCTTACTCTATCGACCATTACGCTCGCGGTAGGGAGTTACTAAAACAGGGTAGGCCTGGGGAGGCTCTGTCCGAGCTCCGGATTGCTCTAAAAAGGAATGCTGAGAAAGGCGAGATACATGGCTATCTTGGGGCTGCCTACGATATGCTAGGAATGGTGGATGAGGCCATCAAAGAATACAAAGAGTTCTTGGCCCAGCAGCCGGGCGAGAAGGCGGGTCGAGAGATCGAGTCCAGAGTAGAACTACTCGAAATGCCAAGACCACAACTACCCCTTCTTGGAGATCCCTACACCTTGGGTAAGAGGCTAAGGGGACAAAAGCTTTATGTGCAGGCTGTAGAGGAGTTCAAGAGGGCCCTCGAGGTTGACTCCAACAATGAGGGCATCCATGCCGATCTAGGGAGAGCTTACGAAGAGCTCGGAATGTACAAGGAGGCCATCGCTGAATATGAGGAGTTCCTGCGCTTAAGGCCGACTGGATCCTGGACTGAAGATGCCCGATCGCGCATCGAAGGGTGTAAGCGTCTTCTTGAAGATCCCTACACCGTAGGTAAGAGGCTAAGGGGATACAAGCTTTATGTGCAGGCTGTAGAGGAGTTCAAGAGGGCCCTCGAGGTTGACTCCAACAATGAGGGCATCCATGCCGATCTAGGGAGAGCTTACGAAGAGCTCGGAATGTACAAGGAGGCCATCGCTGAATATGAGGAGTTCCTGCGCTTAAGGCCGACTGGATCCTGGACTGAAGATGCCCGATCGCGCATCGAAGGGTGTAAGCGCAAGATGGCTGCTCAGGGTGGTAGCCCACCTAAGTAATCCGACCGTCTGCTGATCCCCATTTCGCAATCGTCTGCGCGATGCCCTCTGAGAGAGTAAGGGGATGATAACCAAAGTCAACAACGGCGGATCGAATGTCGGCCAATTTATCTCTATTAATTGTTAGCAGTTGTTCACCCAACAAGTTACGCTTTAAAGCGAAACGGTAAGCCTTATCTAAGATCTCGATGGCTGCCAGCGGAATGTGCAATTTTATCCTCTTCACCCTTAGGATGGCGCAAATTAGATCTACGAGCTGATTGAAAGTAACCACCGTTGGGCCAGCAATGTTGTAGACCTTCCCTACAGTTGCTTCGTTCTCCAGGACAGCCAGGATAGAGGCTACGATGTCCTTCACGTAGACTGGCTGCAACCTGTAGTTACCATCGCCGACGATGGGAATGATGGGATATTTCAGGCATAGGTCGATAAGTTTCCTGATATTCTTAGTATCATACTCACCGTAGACAAGAGATGGCCGCAGAACGGTGACTGGTAAAGGCGAGTGTAAAACTAGCCCTTCCGCCTCCAGCTTGGAGGCAGCATAGGCTGTCTTATCTTCTAAGAGCACATTAATGGTGCTAATATAAATAAATCTCTTTATACTACTGTGGAGACAAGCTCTAAGCAGATTCTGTGTTCCTTCCAGATTCACTCGTTTGAAGTGAGCGGGGTTGGGAGTACTAATAATTGCAGCCAGGTGTATGACTGTGTCCACACCTCCTAGCGAATCCTTATAGGAGTATGGTTCTTCGAGGGAGCCATAAATTAGCTCTGCACCTACCTGTTGGAGGAAGGTAACCTTACTGGATCTCCTAACCAAGCAGCGCACTTGCTGGTTCCGTAGGGTGAGCTCCTCAATCAGATGATGTCCGACGAATCCAGTGGCGCCTGTTACAAAAATCATAGGCTAATTCCTTAAGAAATTTTGCGATCCAACGCGGCCGATAATAGTAGCGCAAGAAGGCCTTCTCTTTAAGATTTAGAATCTCTTGTTTAGACAAATGCCAGTGACGAAAAACCAGTGTATAGGCGTTGAACTGTTCCCAATCCTCATCAACTATACGTTCCTTGACATCGTCGTAGAACTGTGTCCCCGGGTAGGGGGTACACACGGTGAATTGAGCAAAACTAGTATTCAGGCGAATGGCGTAGGCGATTGTCCTTTCGATGCTCTCGCGCGTTTGATCGGGCAAACCGAGAATATAAAAAGCCCCAATACGTATGCCCTTTCTTTCGCAATATCTGATAATCCTTTCCTGGTGGTCATGTCCTATTGGTTTTCTCTTAGCCTCCCGTAGTACCTCATCGTCGGCTGCCTCTATCCCCACGTTAATAGCTCGCAGTCCTGATTTATAGAGGTTGTCTATCATCCTCTCATCCAATAAGTTCAGATGTGTTTCACAGGCCCAGACGATAGCAGCGGCTTCCTTGATCCCTCTGGCTATCGCTTGGGCTCTTTCCTTATCGAGGGTAAACACGGGGTCTCGAAATAGCAAGCCCTTGATCTTATATTTTTCAACGAGGTATTTTACTTCCTTGACAACATTATCCACACTTCTATGTCGCCACCTTGTTCCCTCGTAGAGTGGGTAGGGACAATAGTATCGGCAAGAGAAGCTACATCCCCGACTAGACAAGATGGGTAGGAACGGCCTTTGATTCACCTGAGCATAGGTGTATTCCTGAACGGGGAAGACGCTCCAATCCGGAAACGGTAGACTATCAAGATCTTCGATCTGCTCACTAACGACCTCCCCGTTTGGCAGCCAACCCCCTGAAATGCGCCTGGCTGCTGCTTCTGGCTCACCCTTGATTACGAAATCGGCGTAATCCAGAAAAAGCTCTGGTTTCAGCGAGGAAAAGGGCCCGATGAACCCCACTTTGGCTTGAGTCAATTTCTTGATCTTCGCCGCCATAGCCCTTTCGGTCCTGTAGTCCACGATGGATGACGGGATGATGACCAGGTCCGCTTGAGGCACCCGATTGCGCACCACCTCGACTTCCCAGCCGGCATCACGGAAGATCGCTGCTAGGTAACCTAAGGATATTATGGGCAGATGGAAGGTTCTCCGTTTAGCAAACATTAGTAGCTTCGCTGCAAACGATACTCCATAGTTACTGGCTGTACCGAAACCCCCGGCCAAGTCTTTGTTCATCCGCTCCGGTCGTGCTGATTCTACTTCGAGTAGAGCTACCTTCATTTAAGATCTTTCACTCGATAAAGCGGAACTTAATGAGAGTCCAAAGCGCCTGCCAACCATCCTTCCAGGTGATTTTCTTGCCTTCAGCCACACTCCTAGCCCTGTAAGTGATGGGCACCTCAAAGATTCGGTGACCCCTTTTCAGTACCTTGGCCGTGACCTCTGGGCAGATATCAAAACGATTGGCCCTGATCCGGAAGCTTTTAATAACCTCTTTGTCGAAGACTTTATAGCAGGTCGCCTCATCCGATATTTTCGCCCCATATAGCAGGAGAACGGCCAGCGCGAGGATCTTGTTGGCCAACCAATTAGCGAAGCGCATCCCTTCGATTCTCCCCTTGAATCTAGACCCATATACAACTGAGGCCTCGCCTTGGACTATCGGTCGTACCAATTTCGGATATTCTATGGGATCGTATTCTAGGTCTGCATCTTGTAGGATAACTATGTCGCCTGTTACGTAGCCCAAACCCTCTCTGATGGCTGCCCCTTTACCGCCATTTTTCTCACACAGGTGGATCGTGATATCTTCGTATCCTTTATAGTTTTCGAGCACGGCGCGTGTTCCGTCAGTGGAACCGTCATCCACGACGATGATCTCTTTGGGTATATCTATGGCTCTGACCCTTTCGATGACCTCACCTATGTGCTTGGCTTCATTATAAACGGGGATGATCACAGATACTTTCATCGTAACAGCCTCCGGTTTCATATTTTGGCCCATAGGAGATCCATCCAAGGTTATGATAGACATTAGGTAGGTATTAAATTAGCTACGGTTTGCTTACTGTACGAACCTTCTCTTATAACTTAGTTGCTGCTTGGAAGGCACGAAGGTCTGAGTCGTAACTAGCTAATTAGCTCAAGTTATCCATTAAGTTCTATGAGCAACCTCAAGATGATGGATATTACGCATCTGGCTCCAGGCTGTTACAAGAAAGTAACTGGCAGTCAGCATAAAAACCGGAACTATGGGTAATCTATAGCGTGGGACTCCCTGAGAGATGATCAGGGAAGCCGCCTGCGAAAGAACTATTGCGTACAGGAGGGCTCTCTCACGGAGATTGGCGGTTGGATGGGTGGCCATGCCAAGTAATCCCAGAATCAAGATCGTGTACCAGAAATAGGGGTCTTGCCTTGTCCGTAATATGAAGGGCTCGTCCCTCGGACCTGGGTTTTTTACAGGATCACCGAGGTATGTAGAGTAATCAAGGAACATATTATTGAACCGCTCCAATAAGATTTGGGGCAGCTCTTGGGGGTGACGCCGGAGGTAGAATTCGGTCAGGGTGTAAAAGAGGCGATCCTCACTTGCCTCAGACAGGCCCAAGTTTCTTATCTCCCCTTTTGTCTGAAGCACAGCTGTATCTCGCAATCCCGGCAATGAGACAACACCAGCCCAGACGCCATACCCTCCGTGCGTATCAGTAGCTACGAAGACACCGTGAATCTGATAGCTCTTTACGACTGTGGGAGGGAGATACACAAGGGCTACAGCCAAGGTCAACCAAAAGGAATTAATAATCCATTTCTTGAGCTGTCTTTGGGAGAAGGCTAGCCAAAGGAGGAGCAGGGGAAGGAGAAGGAGGAGGACCCCTCGCGTGATGGCTAGATAGCCAAAGAGCATGCCCAGGCTAAAAGCCTGGGCTAGGTTAAGGTTCCTTCCCCATCGGAGGGCCAACAGCGTGAGGGCATAAAGCAGGAAAAGGAAAAGGGGCTCTGACTGAAGGTGGGACGGCATCTGTATGAAAGGCGAGTAGATAGCGAAAAGTAGGGCGGCGATCAGGCCGGTGCTCCGGCCGAAGACCCTGTCGCCAATTAGAAAAATGAGGAGGCAGGTGACTGCATCCAGGACGGACTGGAAGGGTTTGGCGATGCCTACACTATAACCAAAGAGCGTATAAATTGCGGCTAGGAAGTAGATATAGCCCGGGGGACCATAAGTGAATGGGCCGAGGGGATGATTCTGGTACATTCCCCAATCAGTTATCATCCCTCTGCCTTGCTGCATCTCCACGGCAAATTTGCGGTACCAGTCATCATCGCCCGGATAAGCTACATTGTAGTTATAAATAGCGAAGGCTAGCCTCGGTAATAAAGCGATAAGGAAGATAAGGATGGAGAGAATCAACCCGTCGTGTTTTTTGTAGATATCAGCCGCCCGCTGCACCCACCGTATCATTCGTCTCCTTGGGTTGCTTCCCTTGATCGGATGGCCAGGCCTGAATTATGGGGAGCCTAGTGTACCCGATGGGATACATATATACATATTAATCTAATGACCCATGGGCATAGCTAACGACTAGTCTGCCCCATCGTGGGCTTGCAACGATTATATTCAAACGCCTTAATCCGGTCAAGCCTGGTGGTCCACTGGCAGAAATAATTGCAGAGCGTCTTCACTGAGAGGGTGGAGAATTTGAGTTATCGCCAGGTCTGGCGCTTCCCTTGTTGACTTCCCCCCTCGATCCCAGCCGATCCGCCCGAGAGAGAGTACCCAGCAGTAGCCAGAGATAGGCCTGGACGGGGCGCAAAGGAAGGACCGTCGTGGCTACGGCATTGGCGATCAGAATACCGATGATGATTGAGTACATAGCGATGGTCGCCCGGCGGGGAAAACCGGGGGGAACCTGCCTGATTCGTTGCCAACCAACCCTTAGAAAACGCCAGATGAACCAGAGGAACAGGGTTAAGCCGACCAAGCCCAGCTCGTAGGATATATCGATCAGACCGATATGTGACACTTGCTGGAATTGCACAGCTCCTGTCCGCCAGGCAGCCCACATCATTCCCGTGCCATTTCCTGCTATCTTGTAGTATGAAGGATCTTGCAAGAATCCCCGAATAGTGTTAATCCGGGCGGCGTAGGTGCCCGTCGTAAGAGCCCGTTCCATAAAGGGGTTCTGGGCCAGGGGAAGACGACTGATGACCTGGGTGATCACTAAGAAACTGATGATCAGACTGAACGCCAGAAGTCCAGTGTAAAGCAATCGTCTTCGCCTCTCTTGGAGCAGGAGAAATGAGCTCGTCGCTCCCACCAGGAAGGTCAGCCAGGAGGCGCGGGAGAGCGTTCGAAGGAGAGCGCCAACGATGTAGGTGAGTATGAGGCCTCCGGATGGTTTATTCACGGGGAGCATGGCTATGGTGAAGATGCCGGCGAAACTGAGATAAAAACCGAATTGTTCGTGACTGGCGAAGGTGGAGAAGATACGGGCGATGCCATAGAGGGCTATTGTCCCCGGCGCAGCCAGCTCGGTGAGGCCGCTGGCCAGCCACTCTCTTTCAAACCAGGCGAATCCAAATAGGGCTTGATAGAAGCCGTAGGTGGCAGCTATAAGAGCACAGGCTATGGTTAGCTTGAAGACCCTCGCCAGGTCAGCCCAGGTGCGCATGATGATAGCTGCAGCGAAGTAAAGGAGAATATAAATTTCGAACAGCTTGAATCCAATGAGCCCAACTATGATGGAACCGGCTGGGTTAAATATATCTATGATCGACCAGAGGAAAAAAAGTAAAATGGGTAAATCCAGGTACCCCAAACGATAGCTGATACTCCTTCTCAGCAAAAGGTTATAAGCCAGGTTGATCACTAGCCCAATGAGGATAAGGTCGGGAAGCAGCAAGATCCATTGATATTCCAGTCCAGTAGCGCCCGGGACGAGGAATAACAATCGTTTGGCCAGATCGACAAATGGCACAAATAAAAGAAAGAGGACCAGCCCCTTTCGAGCATTGGTCAGGGCGATGCCTACCATAAAGAGCACCAGGGCGGTCACCAACACCAACCAGGGGTTGAATTCTAAATAAACGAAAAGGCCCAGGGCGGCCACAGCCGCTAAGATGATAAATAACTGTTGAGGCGATAGCAGTTTATAGGGACTATTGTTCGTTTGGGAAATGTTCAACTTAATCTTCCCCTCAGTTTCCTTCGGACAGTGAGGCGTAGAGCTCCTCAATCTGGGAGACTGTTTTATCCAGTGTAAACATCTCCTCTAAGCGCCTTCGCGCCCCAGCCCTCAGGCTGTACTGGAGGGCCTTGTCTGTTAAAATTCTCTCTATGGCCCTGGCTAACTGTTCTGCACTATCGGTGGGAACCAGGATTCCAGATCGTTCGTGCTCTATCTGCTCCAGAGTCCCCCCCACATTGGTGGCTACGATAGCTTTGCGCATGGCCATGGCCTCCAGAACGACCCCTCCAAAGGGTTCGCCGAGGATGGAGGGGAGAACGAAGACATCGGCCCGGGCAAGTACCGGGCGGGTATCAGCGATGAATCCAGTGAAAATCACCTGCTTTTCGAGGCCAAGCTCTTTGACTAGGCGCTGCAGATTTTCCAGATAGGCTTCATTGCCCGGAAAGCAATCGCCCACGATCATGAACTTAGCCCTGGGAATTCTATCCTTGAGCAGAGCACAAGCTTTCAAGAAGAAGTCATGTCCCTTCCAGGAGCTGATGCGGCCTATAGCTACCACCAGCTTTTCCTCAGGGTCAAGTCCAAAGCGATTTTGGAAGTCAATCACGGCTTCCTGAGGTAAATTGTCGTACGTCCTTAGGTCCAGTCCATTATAAATCAGGCGAACATCATCGTTCGCCTTCGATCCGAACTGATCCCGCACAGCCTTGGAGACGCAGATGATCCTTTGTGAGGTCCAAAGTGCCAGAGGAGCAAAAAAGGACCATAGGAGTGGATATTCGGCGTAGATTTCCCGCAGGTGCCAAACGTGGGGTCGTCTCATCAGTTTTGCCGCCAGGGCGCCGGAGAGCACCACCCCATTGTTGCTGTGGACGATGTCGATGCGTCTTTGTCTGATAAGATTAGCCAGCTGGACAACGGAGATGATGATGGAGAAGAGAAAAGGCACCACTCGCCAGCTGTGGAAGAGGCGCCGCCGAATGACGCTCAATGATGGCTGTACGACCACACCGATATCGTTCGATTCCAGCTCTTTTCTGAGGGGTCCTTCGCCTGGTAAAACGACGATAGGCTCATAGCGTTGGCGGTTGAGGACGGAAAGCAGGCGCAACAAGGAGCGGCTGGCTCCGTATAAGTCTGCAGTAGCGTTTACGTATAGGATCTTGGTTCTACCCATCGCTCTCCTCGCTAATAGCGAGCGGCCGTGGCTCTGATCGTCTCTAGGAATTGTGGGGCACTGGCCCTCAGGGAATAGTGCTCCTCTACCAATCGTCTCCCGACCATGCCCATCTGGTGCCTGAGCTCCCCGTTTTCAATCAGGAGGCTTAGCTTCTCGACCCATTCCTCAGGCGAATCGGCTAGAAAGCCAGTCGTCCCTTCCTGAATCAGCTCACAGTTGATGCCTACCGGTGAGGCTACGCTGGGGATACCAATGGCCATGTATTGTAGTAGCTTATAACCACCCTTGCCTCGTGACCACTCATCATCGGGTAAGGGCATCAATCCTATATCGAAGCGTTGCAGGTCTTGCACCTCACCTTCTGATCGCCACGGCTTGATAAGGAGTGGAACACCGGCCAGGCCGACGGGGCCTGCTCCTACCAGTTCGATGGAAAGGTCCTTGTAGCGTCGACAAAGCTGGCGGAAGACAGCGTACAACGGTTCCAGGTAGACGGTGTTGGGTGGACTGCCGACCCAGCCGATGACTAACTGGGCTGATCCCTTGTCTTGCCTCGGTCGATAGTATTCCGTATCGATTGGCCCAGTGATCATCACTATATTCCGGTTATATTGGGAGGCGAATTCAGCGGTGTATCTGTTCTCCAGGATCACATATCGGCTCATTTTCAGAGAGCGTGCCAGTCTTTCTACCGCTCGTGCGGTAGAACGAAGACCGATGAGTGTTGGGTGGCTGGCGTAGATGGCATCGTCAAAATCGAAGATAATTTTGCCATTTAGGCGCTGTACCATCTTTTGTAAACCTATAGGCAGGAGCACTTTTTGGATGAAAAGTACATCGAAGTGTGACGCCAAAGCCAAGAAGAGAAGCACCCTTAGCACTCTTCCCAGTTTATGACGTAGCGCAGTGAAGTCCAGCGGAGATTTCTCAATCTGGGGGAAGAGCATCGCCCTTTGGCACTCCTCTTCCGAGAGGAGGGGGATCACCTTATAGCCGATGCCCTCTTGCTCCAAATAGGGCAGATATTGATAAACCCTAGTTCGACTACTGGCTACGATTTTGGTGCCGTATGTAAGAAAGAGAACCTTCATCGGTCGGACTTCACTCTGTTATGGCTTGAAACTGCGCACGGCGGTTATGATTCTATCGCTGTCTGAGGCGGTAAGGTCAGGATAGAGAGGCAAGGTGACCAGCTTGGTCCAGACCCTCTCGGTCAGCGGAACATCGGCTGAATACTGTTTGTACATTGCGTAGTGGTGATTCGGTATATAATGCACGCTGCTGGCAATGCCTGCCTCCTGAAGATGGGCCATGAACCTATCTCGTTTTTCGACCTTCACGACATAGTTGTGACAGGCGCTCTTAGCCCACTCCTTTTCTACAGGGGTTTGCAACCAATCAAGATCGGCGAAGGCCTCACTGTATTGCTTCACTATCTGACGCCGTCTGGCGTTGCTCTGCGCCAATTTGCGCAATTGAATAATGCCGATAGCGGCGGCTATATCGCTCATATGGTTCTTAAAACCGACCTCCTCCACCTCATAGTACCAGGAATACCTCTCGCCTGTCTCTGAACGTTTCCAAGTATCCTTAGTGATGCCCATCCAGCGGAGCTTCAACAGGCGCTTGGCCTCCTCCTCGGAATTGGTGGTGATCATACCACCTTCGCCAGTAGTGAGGTTTTTCACTGCGTGGAAACTGAAGCAGCCCAGGTTGCCGAGCGTGCCTGCCTTCCGTCCCTTATATTCTGATCCGCAGGCATGTGCCGCATCCTCGATGACCGTTATCCCTCTGGCCCGAGCTATCTCCATTATAGGATCCATATCACAAGGGTGACCACCGTAGTGTACTACCATGATCGCCCGTGTCTTAGCCGTTATTTTGCGCTCGATGTCCGCTGGGCTTACACAAAGGGTATCCTCCTCAATATCAGCGAAGACTGGTGTGGCTCCCACATAAAGTATAACGTGATTCGTCGAGATGAAGGTCAAGGAAGGACTGATGACCTCATCGCCGGGACCCAGGTTAGAAATGACAACGGACATATGCAGGGCGGCGGTGGCTGAGTTAAAGCCAACAGCGTATTTGGTGCCGATGTAGTTGGCGAACTGTTGTTCAAACTCTTTCGTTTTCGGTCCCAGCCCAATCCAGCCTGAGGCCAGCACCTCTCGAAGGGCTTCCAACTCCTCTTCGTCAACAGAAGGCTTGAATACTGGTATCATCGTCTCCCCCTCAATTTATTGGTATTATTGGTATGTGTTCTGGGGATACCCCTCGGACTATATTTTCACTACTCTGAGCTCTAGGCGCATAGAATGGACGACATTCCATAGATAGCGTCGGAAGAGCCACATAAAGGGCAACCGGCCTGAGAAAGGGCGCCTGTAATTATAGGTGATCTTGACCACTTCGAAATTTGTGTTGATCCCATAGTCGGAGCCGTACCACCTATCCGTCGTGAAATAACGGATCGTCTCCTCGGTGAAGAACTGGACGTGGGTTGGATCTTTGAAGGCACCGATGGAGGCATAATAGGGAACAATGATCTCCACGATGGCATTGTGCCGGCAGACTCGGTAGACTTCCTGAAACAGGAAGATGAGATTCCGCACATGCTCGAAAAGGAACTCAGAATAGATATAGTCGACACAATTGTCCTCGAAAGGTAAGCCATTTTCTACATCCCAAACGATGTCTATCCCAGGCAGAGAGTGCTTATCCACACCGATATGTCCGGGTCTCTTACGGTTCCCACAACCCAAATCGATACGGATCTCCTGGCTATCGCGGCCCAAGAGGGCCCGCAACTCTTTGATACCTAAGCGAATCTTACTCTCCTCAGTCATATTTGGCTATCTCTTTCTGGCAGCTACAATAAGCACTGGCCCGTATTCTCGTGTGGGGTTCCAGGTACCCAGGAATCTATTTAGCCAGACGGCAAGGCGGAGTATCAGGGGCGCCAATCCTTTTATTTTGATCTTGGCTGCCACATTCACCAGCCGTGTCGGAAGGCCAAAGAAGGTTGAACTATAGAACAGCAAATCTAGGCCGGTGATGCTCAATTTCTCGGATAAATCCCTGATCCGATAGCTAGTTGTTCGATAATATTGATCTCGAACCTGTGGCGAAGGCTTCCGGCGAATTAATGTTTTGATTATCCCTCTTATAGCTTGGGGCAGTATTTCTCTGGTCCTTTGGTGGCAGGTGAATACGAATTCGCCCCCAGGTCGCAGGAGGCGGAAAACCTCCCTGAGAAAGGGGAGTGGGTCATCAATGTATTCGAACATTCCTAAGGAAAGGACTAAGTCAAAGGCGTCGTTGTTGAAGGTTGTCTGTGAAGCATCCATAACATAAAACTGAACGTTTTGTTCGCCCCTGACCTTTGAGTTAGCGATCCTGATCATTTCTGCAGAGATGTCGATGCCGATAACCGTCTTGGCCCGCTCAGCGACGGCCAGAGCGAATCTCCCTCCCCCTGTACCTAAATCAAGGATGTCTTTGCCGCACACGTCAACCAGCTCGTGAACCAGGTTCTCCTCGAATTCCTTATAGTACCAACCACCGAAGCCACAATATCTCTGTTCAAATTGCGCCGCGGTCTCGTTATACCAGCGCCTGACACCATTTGCAGCGTGGCCCAAACTCAAATTGGCCTCTTCAAGACTCGCAGCCGTTCGCTAACCAGCTGCTGAACATAGCGACATTCTTCCAGCTTAAACACATAGAAGGCAAGAAAGGTGTAGGCGAGCGTAGCCAGCAAAGCAGAGGACATTATTTTCAGAGCTAAATAACCATTAAATAGGTTTAAGACGGTTACTCCCATATGGGCAACCAGCCCAGCCACAGCAGCTGCCAGCAGGATGGGCAGGGAAAATTGAACGATCCTTTGTCCCTCGATGCCGCTCAAGCGGCGCCGCAATACTATTAAGTTAATCAGGATGCTTACCAGGTATACTATTGAGTAGGCTAGAGCCAATCCCAGGTAAGATAGGAATTGAACTAAGGTCACACAGAGCACCACGTATAAGATCATCTCTAGTATTCCCAGGATAGCTGCGGTCAGCGTATCCTGTAGAACGTAATAACCTTGGCCTAAAACCATGCCTATAGTTCCAGCAAAGAGGGCTCCGGAGTAGAAAAGCATGATCATAGCCATCGCCTCTGTGGCTTGGTGATCGAAGGCACCCCTTTCGAAGAGGAGCTGGATGGTAGGTGCCATCAGTGGAATCAAGACGATAGTAACTGGGGCAGCGATGAGGATGGATACTCTCACTCCCAAGGAGAGGATATGGCGCAGCCTTTCCAGGTCTTTCTTAGCGGCATATTGAGACATTAAAGGTACGATCGATAGTGAGAGTCCACTGCCAGTGATGATGAGCAGTACAGTGAGGAATCGGTGAGCGTAACCCAGATAGGAGATGCTTCCTTCTGGTAAACTAGAGGCCAGGAAACGATCAACCAGGGTAGTGGCCCGGTAGAAAGCTGCCGCAGCCACCAATGGCGCCATCAAGCGCACGATCTGGCTGACGCCGGGGTGCCTAAGATCAAATCTAGCTGGAAATCCATGCTCCTTTATAAGTTTTGGTGCCAAGAACAAGCACTGCACTATCGCCCCAGCAGGAGTTCCCAGGGCTACGCTGGAGATACCGAGACGACCGGCCAGCGCGATCACGACAACGAGCAGAGTGAGGCTGTTTGACACTAGCGCTATAGAGGGAAGAGCAAAGCGCTGTTCTGAGTAGTAGACGCTGGCTAGTAATGCTCCCAGTCCACTGAAGATGATACCTGGAAAGAGGATACGGGCCAGAAGGATCGCTAATTCCTGCCGCTCCCTATCGAATCCGGGCGCAGTTATGGTGATTAACCAGGGTGTCAATACCATTCCGATCATAGTTATGGCGGTAAGGGCTAGAAGGAGCAGGCTAGTGAAATTGCAGGCAATAGACCAGGCTTCCTTTCGGCTACTCTTGGTCTCGTATTCCACAAATACCGGTATGAAGGTGAGATTTAAGGAACCAATCAATACAGTAATGACCAACTGTGGTAGTGTCGTCGCAGCTAGATAGGCGTCCATCTCCGCGCTTGTGCCGAATTTGGCCGCCAGAACAACCTGGATGATAAAGCTAACGATGATATTTAGAAATGAAAAGAATGTTATAGCCAGGGTAGAACCGAATAGCCGTTGGCCGGTAGCCAGCTCCTGCCTTTGGATAACGATGTCCTCTTGAGCAATATCTGACGAACTACTTATAGTCATAGTACCAGCGTATGAAGGACCTTATCCCCTCCTCGATCGGGGTTCTGGGATTATAACCCAGTAGCCTTTGCGACTTGGATATATCGGCAAAGGTTATGGGCACATCCCCTGCCTGTTCGGGTAGCTCTGCGATTATCGCTCTCTTACCTAGATTTTCTTCGATCAGGTGGATTAGATATCTTAATTCTACCGGGTGTGAATTGCCGAGATTGAATATATCGAATTGGGTCTCATAGTTCATGGCCTTTGCGACACCATCAATAACATCATCAATGTAGGTGTAGTCTCGCTTGGAGCTTCCATCGCCGAACATGGGCACCTCTTTGCCCTGGTCGATCAGCCTCGTAAACTTATGGATGGCCAAGTCTGGCCGTTGTCGTGGGCCATACACGGTGAAGAAGCGCAAGATGATGATGGGTAGATGGTGAAGGTGGTGGTAGGTGTGGCAGAGAAGCTCTGCGGAGGCTTTTGACACGGCATAGGGAGAGATCGGGGACGAGACATTGTCCGTTTCGCTGAAGGGGACCTTCTGATTGAGGCCATATACCGAGGAAGAAGAGCCGTAGATGAATTTTGGGATGTCGCTATCTACGCTACATTGCAGGAGGTTCAGGGTGCCTCTTACATTGACATCCAGATACAAATGGGGATCTTGCAAGGATGGCCTGACACCTGCTCGGGCAGCCAGATGTACGACTATCCAAAACTTGTATCTCTGGAAAAGCTCCGTGAGCAGAACTGTATCTCGGATATCACCCTTGACGAATTCGAAGGAGGGCTTGGCGAGGAAGGGAGCAATGTTGGCTCGCTTGATGTTGGGATCGTAATAATCATTTAAATCGTCCAGGCAGACGACGTAAAAATCGTGTTCCAGGAGTCTTTCGACCAGGTGTGAACCGATAAACCCGGCCCCACCTGTGACGAGAATGGTTTTCATTCAATCTCTGCTGGCAATCGCTGAGCTGGATGTAATACCTTCTGTGGCCGGGCAAAATATTCTAAGGCGTAGGTGCCAAGCACTCCAACCAGGAGACCGAAGAGCGCACCGAAGGCAATATTTTGGACCTTCCTTGGTCCGGATGGGGCAATTGGCACTTCTGCGGGGCTGACTATTTGCACTTCGGTATTTGTGGCGCTGGCCGCGATTCTGGTCTCATCAGCTTTGCGCACTAGCGTCAGGTAGGTCTCCCTGGCACTGTCTCTCGTTCGCTCGAGGCGATCCAGTTGGATTTTCAGGTCGGATAGCTGTTTTTGGAGATCAGCGACCTCCTTGGCTACAGCGGCTATAGATTCATCCGTAGCCTTTTCTTTGGCCTCCAAGGTAGCTATGATGGTATCAAGGCTGGATTTCTTCTCAAAGCCGGGGCCGATGAGGAGCTGCACGCGGGAAGAGATTAAGCCTGTCTGGAGAACCTCCAGGGTCATTCCAGAGCCATCAGTGTCGAGCCCCTTCGCTTTTAATTCTCTGGCTCGCTCAAGTACAGTATGTAAATCGTCCCTTATGCTTTGGTAGGTGGCCAGCGTAGCGATCTTGGCCTCCAGTCGCCTTCCAATCACCCCCATGCGCTCAGGAGAGGCATAGGGTATGGATTCCCCAGCGATTACCGGACCAGAGGGTCCCAACAGTCCCACCCCCGTCTTTTCCTGGAAGTTCCTTAGGTTATCCTCTGCTACCTTCAAATCCTGCTCGGCCTTGGCTAACTGGTTGGATAGATTTGCCTCTGTCTCAGGGCTGAGGGCGAACAGCTCATTTATTTGCTTAACATAATTAATGACCCAGGTATTAGCTATCTTAGCGGCTGCACGTGGCTCGCTCCAGTCAGCGCTAACCTCAAGGACCCAGGGGTCATCCTTCTGTTTTAGGTGAATCTTCGCCATCAACTCCCCGGGCCTAAGCCCCGGGACGATGGGGCCAAGCTGCTGAAGCACGCGCTTTTCCAGGTCAGGGTTTCTCAAGAGAGCGTAATACGTCTCGTAAGGAGCCGTCTCTACCACGGTCTGAAAGCGCGGGTCGAATTGCAGTCGATAGCGTGGTTTAGTGATGACGATGGTAGCTGTTCCAGTGTAAATCGGAGGGAGAAGGAAGCTTACCAGAGTGGCGATCAAAGCGCAGACCAACATAGTCATACCTATAAAACGGATATGCTTTATGAGGGGTTTCAAGTACTCACGTAGGTCAATTTCGAATTCCAATGGCCACCTCTTCAAGAACTATGTTTTACATCTTGGGCAATAAGGAGTAAGTCTGTGTTTGTCTTAGCAGATGAAGGCTACAAACTCATAGCCGTAACTATGCTCTTTCTAGAGGAATTTCAGGATTATCCCTGAACGAAGGATTGGCTGTAATTTAGCACAGGCTAGAGGACTTGTCAAGCAACCAGCCAGCCAAGGTGGAATGGATAGTGATAGAGGTGTTAGACGCCTCACATCGTTTTTGGAGTATTGGATATTTCCAGAGGATGTGTTATTCTTATGAACAGGAAGAGTCCCCTTGAAGTCCACTTTATCTTAAAGATAGTAAGCCAGCCTTAGAAAGAAAAGGATAGCTACCCTTCGAGCATGGCCCTGATGCACTCGCTATGTAGTTGCACATCAGGGCCGGGCCCCGTGTTCCAAAATCTAGTGCCAGACCATTGAGGGTAGAGGAATATGGCCTCGTGGGTGCCATTCCGCATCCTTGCGGTAGGGGCGTGGTCGGCTGTGGTAGTCCTGGTTTGGTTAAATGTTCTTAGTGATAGCTCCCTTATTCTAACAGTAGACGCCCAAGGTCATCACTACGCTTATGTACCCCTGTTGATCATGGGAACCGGTTGGAACCAAATACCGAATGATCCTGTACTCAGCCCAACACCCACCGCCTCACCGATAGCCACTTCAATTCCGCCCATTGCGACATTCACCCCAACGCCGACCTCAACTCCCATCTCTAGCCCAGAACCAACAGCGATGCCGACGGCTGTGCTCACAGCCACCTCGATGCCCCCGCTGACATTCACTCCCACGCTGATCACAGCCACCCCGACCCCCTCAGCGACATCGACCCCGATTCCAACTCCCACCCCAACAGCTACTGGCACACCTACTCCGAGGCCAGAGAGCGTTTATGTGCTGAGCAGCAGCGCCTTTGATGGTAACGATGGCCACCTGTATATTGCTGGTGAGACCTACAATAATAGCCGTGAAAATGTTAAGTCGGTGAAGATTACAGCTCGCTGTTACGACGCGGCGGGACAGCTATTAGCCGAGGGATCCGCTTCTGGCTATATATTGATCCAGTCGCCAGGCCAAAATTCTCCCTTCAAAATCGCTTTAGACTATCCGGTTGGCTGGGCCACTTATGAGCTATCCGTCTCCTTTCTATCCACGCGAGATGTTCCCCCCTCAGGATTAAACATCGTGGCGCAGAGCACTGGCTTTGATGCCGATGGAGATTATCGTATCAGCGGGGAGATAACCAACAACTCCAAGTCGGCGGTCTCCAATGTCGCTGCTGTAGCGACGATTTATGATGCGGCGGGGCGGGTTCTCAATTGTGGCTATAGCCCATCAATTCCCACAAGGCTGTTACCTGGTAGGAAAGGATCATTCACCATCATCACTTCGGGCAATTTAGCTGACTTCGCTGGATACTCTCTGCAGGTCTCCGCCTCGTTCTGAGAGTCGAGATGTGGTTGGGACAATCCACTGAGGATCTGGCGAATTTTCAGCCGCCAAACTATCTTGACATGCTATCAAAAGTTGCTATTATATGGCCGGCAATATCTAAGACCACAAACAGGCGTTACGTTGGGTGGTGAGAATAGGTCCAAGGCAAGTAAGTCCTTGGCGACCAAATCTTGAAACAGGGCCGCAATAGTGAAAGTATTAGGAAGGCATCTCCTCATTGAGCTTCACGGCTGTGAACCTGGCATCTTGAATGACGTTAAGTCTATCGAAGACATCATGGTGGAAGCAGTATCACTGATTAAGGCAACCATCATTGATGTCTTTTCTCATCGGTTTCAGCCATACGGTGTATCTGTTATGGTGATGATTGCTGAGTCCCATTTGTCGATCCATACCTGGCCTGAATTCAGCTATGCAGCGGTAGACGTCTTTACCTGCGCCGATGATGAGATTCCAGAAGAAGTAACCGCCTATTTTGCGAGCGTGCTGAAGGCTACAGATTTTAATGCTCTAGAAGTGAAAAGGGGTGTCCTTGATCCAGATAAACGAAGAGTCTATCGTGTGCTGGAATCGGTCTAGGTTGAGATCGTCTTCGACGAAGGATAGGATGGCTCGGTGATGGAAAAATGGAAGACATTCGTCAAGCGGCGGGGAGAAGAGGGCAGATTCCGCATTGAAAATGTCCTGTATGGTGGGCAGACAAGATTCCAATTCATCGAAGTGTTGGACACAACTCCTTACGGATTGAGTCTATTTCTTGATGAAAAGCTTCAATCCGCTGAGTTAGACGAATTCATTTATCATGAGGCTCTGGTCCATCCCTCTCTAGTCACTCATCCGAACCCTCAAACAGTGTTGATCGCTGGAGGAGCAGAGGGGGCAACCCTGCGTGAGGTGCTTAAACATAGTACGGTGCGTAGAGCAGTTATGGTCGATATAGATGAGGAGGCAGTTCGAATTTGCCAAGAGTATTTACCCTCATGGAGTAAGGGGGCGTTTCAAGACCGGCGTGTGGAATTATTACATCTGGATGCCCGAAGATACCTGGAAGATACACGAGAGGTATTCGATGTGATCATCGTTGATGTGACCGATCCCATCGCCGGTGGTCCTTCCTGTTTGCTGTTCACCAAAGAGTTTTATCAGCTTGCCTACGATCGCCTGGGCGATGACGGTTTACTAGCTACCCAGGCAGAATGCATTAATCTTAATGATCTAGATTACTATCTGGCAATCGTCAATACCCTAAGGAGCGTATTCCCAATCATTTTCCCCTACCAGGCCGGCATTCCCTCCTATGGTGAAACCTGGGGCTTCGTCTCGGCTTCTAAACGATATAACCCAGCTGATCTTACAAAAGAGATGACGGACCATATCCTACAGGAGCGGCGTTGCCTTGATCTTCGCTATTACGATGGTCTTACGCATTATTCGCTTTCCTTCCTACCAAAATATTTAAGACAAAAATTGCAGGAATGCCAGCACATAATAACCAACCAAAATCCTCTTGTTATCGCAGATTGAGCTAAGGAGTGGATAAGTGCACCTCGTGCTCGATGGTCGCGGTGGCGACTACCAGAAGCTACAGGATTTAACCTTAATCTATAACATTCTTGAAGAGCTCCCAGGTCTGATCGGGATGACTAAGATTATGCCCCCTTATGTGTTCAGGTATGAAGGGACAAGAGTAGAAGATGGGGGCATTTCTGGCTTTGTATTGATCGCTGAGAGCCATATTAGCATCCATACCTTCCCGGAACGTCACCTGGTCAACATGGACGTCTTCTCTTGCAAGGAGTTTGACCCGGAGAAGATGATCAATTACATCCAAGGAAAATTCGGCCTACAAGAAGTGGAAAGGTATATCTTAAGAAGAGGATTGGAATATCTTGAGCCTCTCTCAACCACGATAGAGTGAAGAAAGAATATTTTTATCCTCCACGAGTCTTTGCATCCCTACCCCCTGAGTACTGCGCTTTTGACAAGGCTAAGGTTGTCATCTTGCCAGTGCCCTATGACAGCACTATCTCTAATACGCCGGGGACTCGCGCTGGACCACAAGCGATAATTGACGCCTCTCAAGATTTAGAACATTATGATAGTGATCTGGGGAGAGAGATTGGTCAAGTGGGCATTCATACTCTCCCCGAACTGAAGCCCCTTATGGGCGGCCCCAGGCAGATGATCGAGAGGATAGAACAGGTAGTCACCGAGCTGGCCGAGCAGGACAAAATGGTCGCCATGCTCGGGGGGGAGCATACCATCACCATCGGAGCGGTGGCGGCGCTCAGTCGGCGATATCAGCCACTGAGCGTTCTCCAGCTTGACGCCCACGCCGATCTACGCGACGAATACTTAGGTAGTCGTTATACCCATGCCTCAGTGATGCGCCGTGTTCTGGCCCACTGTCCTATTGTTCAGGTAGGTCTGCGCAGCCTAAGCAAAGAGGAAGCCGCTTTTCTGGCGGCCGGTAGGGCTAAACCCCTTTTTATGGAGGAGATTCACCAGGCGGCCGACTGGATCTCAAAGGTGGTCTCGAGCTTGGGAGAGAACGTCTATGTGACCATCGATCTAGATGTACTTGATCCATCGATTATGCCCGCCGTGGGTTTATCAGAACCGGACGGCCTCACCTGGCGGCAGGTGCTTGCGCTTTTACAGGCTGTGGCACAGAATAGAAAGGTGGTCGGCTTCGACGTGGTGGAGCTATGCCCAAGTCAAGGTCCGAAGTCCTGCGCCTTCCTTGCGGCTAAGTTGATCTACAAATTTATTGGCTATACACAGACGGTTGTGCTATCAAGTTAAGGCGATGAGATCGGTATAATGATCTATATCTTACGCGATGATCCCCTTGGTTGGGAACGGATCGATCAGATCAAGCAGCGGTTTTCAGATAGAAGCCTACTTGATCTGAATACAACCACCTTCGATGGTCGGAAGGTCTCCCTGGCTGATCTGGTTGACGCTTGTGAGTCTTTGCCATTCTTAGCTGAAAAGCGTCTGGTCTTAGTTAAAGGACTCCTCTCTCGATTCGAGACTAGGGTCGGGCCGAGCAATGGGGGGGAAAGGAGGCGCGGCACCAGCTCCGAGTTGGAGAGGGGATTCGCCGAGTATATTTCCAAGATGCCCGAAACAACCGACCTTGTCCTCATAGAGGAAAGCGATATCGG
The DNA here is from genome assembly GCA_023475225.1 of Chloroflexota bacterium. Lineage (NCBI taxonomy): Bacteria > Bacillati > Chloroflexota > Chloroflexota bacterium. Next base: position 39,154 of record JAMCVK010000048.1, on the reverse strand, counting down.
AGGGAACAGTGCTTTATGGAAAGCGGTTGAAGAAGCTGGTGGGCATATTGGACGTTTTAAACCGTTAAGCGAAGAGGAGTTATACAGATGGATCACTGAGCGGGTGAGTTATAAAGGGGGTCGCATCAGTGCCTTAGCTGTCCAACAGCTGGCCATCTTCGTTGGGCATGATCTTCGCTTGCTTGCTAATGAGATTGATAAATTGATTGCCTATGCTGGTATGAATGAGATCGGCGAGGATGATGTTCTTCTCCTCAGCAGTGATGCGAGGAGGGTTAGTGTATTCAAGATGGTGGATGCATTGGGTCAGCGGGATAGAAAAACATCTTTACGGGTGCTTCACGAGCTTCTCGCTCACGGCGAAGCTCCGGCGTACCTTCTCGTTATGATCACCCGCCAATTCAGGCTGTTGATTCAGGTAAAGGAGCTCGTTCAAGCAGGCATTTCAGTTGATGATATCGGAAAACGATTACATCTAACCTCTTTCATTAACAAGAAGCTTATTGATCAGGCAAGAAAGTTCACTATGCCCCAATTGGAGAGAATCTATCAACGGCTAGTTGAAGTGGACACATTCCTAAAGAGGGGAAGGCTGGAGCCTACTACGGCTCTTGACCTCCTCATCGTGGATCTGTCCAGGCAATGAGGCTGCTATCCTCAGGGAGGAGACTACAGTCTCCGGATGACAGCAACCACCTTACCTTGCACAATAAGATTATCCGGCTTGACGTAGAGCGGAGCCATAGTGTGGTTGGCGGGCTGGAGACGGATTCGGTCTTTCTCCCAATATATGCGCTTCAACGTGGCCTGTCCTTCTCCTCCGGGACTGTCCATCAAAAGGGTAACGACGATATCGCCATTCTCGGCCGTCTGTTGAGGGCGTACTACTACAAGATCGCCGTCATCAATGAGGTCTTCAATCATCGACTTGCCCTTCACTCGGAGGGCGTAGGCTCCTTCAGGGACAAGGTCACGGGTGAGCAACACTTGTTCAGCATGCTCTGGAAGAGCTTCGATCGGTTCGCCGGCGGCTATACGTCCTACTATGGGCACGTTGATCAATGCAGAGGGGAGATGCTTGGCTGAGTCGGTTATAAAGCTGATCCCACGGGATATCTCTGGGTCTCGGCGAATATAGCCCTTGCGCTCAAGTATATTGAGGTTGTAGTCCACCGCTGATGTAGAAGAGATACCGATGGCGTCCCCAATCTCACGGATGGTGGGCGGATATCCATTTTCCGCAAGGAAATCCCTGATAAAGTCGAGTATGCGCTGTTGTCGTGTTGATAAGGGGGATGTAAATGTGCTCATTTTTTACCTCACCCTCTTGATTGATAGATTATCTGCCAGTATTTAGAACAAAAGTTCTACAAATATTATAATACGAACAGGCGTTCATAGCAAGCTTTATTTTGGTGTTTTTTAGAGGGATATAACGTCGGGCCATGAGCATTAGTCGGGCTCGTATATCGGATGCAGGGTAGTATCGCCCCTTAATTGGCTTAAGGCGGTCAATTTGCCCGTGATAGACAAATATGCTATACTTGGGCATAACAATTGATAGGGGAAAACAGTGAAACGGGATATGCGCCCTTGGGCGTTGGTAACGCAGTTGGGCGTATCTATGTCTCTATCAATTGTTTCAGGCCTGGTGGCTGGTATCTGGATCGATAATAAGCTGGGGACAGCACCTCTCGCCACCTTAATCTGTTCCTTGATTGGTATAGCTGTGGGAACATTCAGCGTTTATCGTTTGGTAGTATCATCTATTTACTCTGCTGAGGAACGAGACGTTGATAAAAAGCGACGCCATAGTGACCGGTCCTCAAGAGGGGAGAACGATTAGTGCCGCACGTCTCAAATCGTAATAAGAAACTGATGCTGATCTTTCTTATCGCCTCCCTCTTCGTCGGAGGCTTGTTTATGCCTCATAGGATGGCCCAAGTTCATCTACCAGCTGAACGTGTATTTATAGTGTACGGCTTTCCGGTGACAAATACTATGCTGGCCTCTTGGTTAAGCATGCTCATTTTAGTGGGGCTCTCTTTTGCCGTAACTCGCAATATGCGCATTGTACCGAGCGGGTTGCAAAATCTAGTGGAGTTCGTTGTAGAAACTATGCTCAACCTAGTGGAGAGCGTGGCTGGCCCAGAGAATGGACGGCGCTTCTTCCCCTTAGTAGCGACCATCTTCCTTTTTATCATTACTTCCAACTGGCTGGGACTGTTCCCTGGATTCGGCACTATCGGCTTTTGGGAGGTGGGCGAACGTGACCAGGCCACCTTCGTTCCTCTTCTCCGCTCGGCTAATACCGACTTGAACATGACCCTAGCTTTAGCCATAGTATCTGTAGCTGCTACCCAGTATTTTGGTATCCGGATGGTTGGCTTCTTTCGCTATACCAGCCGTTTCATCAACTTCGGTGGTCGAGGCATTATGGACCGCGTCGTTAATGCCTTTGTTGGTCTCCTCGAGTTGGTCAGCGAGCTGGCTAAGCTGGTCTCTTTCAGCTTCCGCTTGTTTGGTAATATCTTTGCGGGAGAGGTGCTTCTGGCAGTAATGGTTTTTCTCATACCGTTGGTTGCTTCCCTCCCGTTTATGGCCTTGGAGCTGTTTGTTGGCTTCATTCAAGCGTTCATCTTCGCTGTGCTCACCCTGGTTTTCCTGACCATCGCTACGGCTCAGCACGAGGGGGCCGGCGGAGGCTGAGCTGGGATGGCGCTTTTTAAAAAATGGCCGACGTTCGGCAGAAGGAGGACAGTCCGAGTGGATAAGGAAAGTATCAGGTTACTGGCCACCGCGATGGCGATCGCCATTGGGGCGATTGGTCCGGCTATGGGCATCGGTCACCTTGTAGGTAAGGCTATGGAGGCGCTGGGGCGAAACCCAGAGGCAGAACCGGCTATCCGCCTGAATATGATTCTGGGCATCGCCTTCACCGAGGCTATCGCTATTTATGCTTTGGTTGTCGCTCTGATCATCAAATTTGTTTCCTAGACAGAGGTCTTTCTGCCTATAATCTTGCATGATATTGGAAGGAGATCCATTTGGGGGCGTTAGGGGCTTTAGGCATCGACTCACCAGTCTTGATCGCCCAGGCTATCAATTTCGTCTTGCTGCTCGCTCTGGCCTATATTTTCCTGTATAAACCTATTCTAAAGGTGCTTGATAGACGCTCAGCCCATATCAGGATGAGCATGGAGCGTGTGGAGCATATTAAAGAAGAGGCAGAGCGTATAAAGAAAGAGCACGCTGCTCAGATGGAGCAGTCGCGCCGTGAAGGGCAGGCGATCATCGCTCAAGCTACGGAGGCAGCAGAACGCATAAGGCGTGAGGCGCAGGCTCAATCTCAGGCGCAAGCAGAGGAGTTTCTGGCCAGGGCACGAGCCCAGATCGAGAGAGAAAGACAGAAAGCGATCGTTGACTTGCATGCTCAGATCGCTGATCTCGCTATCCTGGCTGCAAGCAAGGTGGTGAGACGCACACTGGACACCTCCACCCATGCGCAGCTGATCGAAGAGGTCTTAGCTGAGACCGAAGAGTTACATCTCAGTTAGGTTTGTGTGCTGTGCGCATCAGAATATGCTGAGAAACTGGTTCATTATACCGGCTTTGGGGATAAAAACCGATGCGTGTAGGAACTGTGGGGCGGCGGTACGCCCGGGCGATTTTTGACCTGGCCTTGGAGAAGGGCGACTTCGATAAGTGGTTGGCCGATCTACAGACTATCTGCAATCTCTTGCGAGATGCGGAGATCGGTTCTTTCCTGGCTAACCCAGAAGTATCCTTTACTGAGAAAAAGGAAGTGGTTGATACAGCCCTGCCAGGACTGGAACAGACGAGGCGCAACTTCGTTTATCTCCTCTTTGAGAAACGGAGGATTGGGGAGATAGAGGTGATCGTTGAAGAGTTTCAGCGTCTGATTAACCAACAACGAGGTCTGGAAATAGCTCAGGTCACGACGGCGATACCTCTCAGTGAGACGATGGCTGCTGCGGTAGCCCGCTCGTTGAGCGAGCTGACCGGCAAGCAAATAGTCCTTAGCTGCACGGTCGATCCAGGTATTATCGGTGGAATCATTGCTAAGATTGGGGATCGCTTGCTCGATGGCAGCGTGGTGGGGAGATTGGAGTCCTTAAGGAAACAGCTGAGTTAAGTAATTATCAGCCTACTGCAAAACTGGTTTAGAGTAGACCTCTTGAGGGGAGCGTTAAGTGTTATGGTAATCAGGGCAGAGGAGATCAGTTCTATATTAAAACGGCAGATCGAGAGCTTCGCCGAGACTGTAACGGCGGTCAATGTCGGAACAGTCGTTGAGGTCGGTGATGGAATCGCGCGCATTTATGGATTATCGGGAGTGATGGCCAGCGAGCTCATTGAGTTTCAGAATGGGGTGATGGGACTTGCCTTGAACCTGGAGGAGGAAATGGTCGGGGCGATCATCTTGGGCCCCGATGTGGATATCCGGGAGGGAGAAGAGGTGCGCTGTACAGGGCGCATCGCTGAGGTACCTGTAGGTGAGGAGCTCTATGGCCGGGTGGTGGATCCCTTGGGCGAACCTATCGATAGCAAAGGCCCGCTTATGGCTAAGAAGACGCGTCCCATAGAACGAATCGCCCCCAACGTAGTTATGCGGGAGCCTGTCAGCGTGCCTTTGCTAAGCGGAATTAAAGCCATCGACTCGATGATTCCTATTGGCCGGGGACAGCGTGAATTGATCATCGGTGATCGGCAAACAGGTAAAAGTGCCATTGCCATCGATACCATCATCAACCAGAGGAAAGGCGGTGTATTTTGCGTTTATGTAGCCATCGGTCAGAAGATTTCAAACGTTGCTCAAGTGGTGGCTACTTTGGAGGAATACGGTGCTATGGATCACACGGTGGTCGTCTCCGCAGCAGCGAGCGACCCAGCAGCCTTGCAGTACCTGGCTCCTTACGCTGGTTGTGCGATAGCTGAGGAGGTAATGGAACAGGGGGGTGACGCCTTAATCGTCTACGATGATCTATCCAAGCATGCTTGGGCTTATCGTCAGATATCTCTGCTGCTGCGGCGTCCACCTGGACGGGAAGCCTATCCTGGTGACATCTTCTACCTGCACTCACGCCTGCTTGAGCGGGCAGCTAAACTAAGTAAGGAGTATGGCGGTGGCAGTATGACTGCCTTGCCCATCATCGAGACCCAGGCCAATGATGTGTCGGCATACATTCCCACTAACGTTATCTCCATCACTGATGGCCAAATATATTTGGAGTCAGACCTTTTCTACGCTGGCATTCGTCCGGCCCTGAATGTGGGTCTGTCAGTCTCTCGGGTCGGGGGCAAGGCTCAGACCAAAGCGGTGAGGAACGTAGCAGGGAGACTTAAACTGGATTTTGCCCAATATCGCGAGCTGGCTGCCTTTGCCCAATTTAGTACTGAGCTTGATAAGGCTACAAAGGACCAACTTGACCGTGGAGCGAGGATCCAGGAGATCTTCAAACAACCTCTCCATAATCCCTTACCTTTAGAGAAACAGGTGATGATCATCTTCGCCGTCACTAATGGTTATCTTGACGATATTCCCTTGGAGCAGGTCAAGAAGTTTGAAGCGGAACTTTTCCGTTATTTAGACGCTACTCACCCTGAGATCGGCCAGGATATCGCCGAGACCAGAGACCTGAGCGACCAGACGATTGAACGTCTGAAAGCAGCTATCATTGAGTTCAAACAGGGCTTTACTTACTAGTTACAGGGGGAAGCGTTGGCCACCATACGACAGATTCGACGTCGCATTCGGAGCGTTAAGAATACGGCCCAGATAACGAGGGCTATGGAGCTGGTTGCTGCTTCAAAGATGCGGCGAGCTCAGGCTATGGTGCTTGCCTCACGCCCTTACTCTGAGAAGATGTATGAGTTATTATCGCATGTGGCCAGCGTAACTCCTGAGGAGGAAGCCCCACATCCGCTGCTTCAAAGGCGTCCCATTAATCGTGCCGCACTCATTATGATTACCTCTAATCGAGGCCTTTGTGGCGGTCTGAACAGTAATATCATTCGCCAGGTGGCCAGCTATCTGCTTGAACGGGAGAGGCCTGTTGACCTGGTCACTGTCGGCCGTAAGGGACGAGACTGGATGGCCCGGCACGGGCAGAGCATCATCGCTGATTTCAGTCAACTTGGTGATCGCCCCACACTGGTCGATACTCGCCCTATCGCTTCTCTTATCATCGAAGGATTCGTGGCTGGTGAGTTTGATGAGGTGCAGCTGTTCTATACACAGTTTGTATCCACCCTCATCCAGCGGCCGGTGACGCGCCAGATTCTGCCCATCGAGCCATCCCCAAAAATTGAGAGGCGTTATTTAGAATATATTTATGAGCCTGATCCACAGGCAGTTTTGGCTCATTTGCTACCGCGCTTTGTGGAGGTGCAGGTGTATCAGGCTGTTCTGGAGGCTATCGCTAGTGAGCATAGTGCCAGAATGGTGGCTATGCGCAACGCAACTGAGAATGCCCACGAGATGGTTGCAGAATTGACGCTTATTTATAATCGCACTCGCCAGGCAACCATAACTAAAGAGATCATAGAGATAGTGTCTGGGGCGGAAGCCCTTCGCTAGCCTAAGAGCGGCCTCGCTACCTCACATATAGAGGGGGTGAGCGATTTCGTTCTGATGCAGTAGTTGAATAGGGAGGAGCTAGTGGCTGTAGGTAAAGTAATAAGGATCGTTGGTCCAGTAGTGGATGTAGAGTTCCCGCCGGGCCAATTACCTGAAATATATAATGCTTTGGAAGTGTCCAAAGACGGCTCCAAGTTAGTTATAGAGGCCGAACAGCATTTAGGGAACAATTGGGTACGCTGCATTGCGATGTCTAGCACCGACGGGCTACGGCGTGGTGTAGAGGTGCTGGATACAGGGAAGCCTATAACCGTGCCTGTTGGCCGGGCGACCCTAGGACGTCTCTTTAATCTTCTAGGCGAACCGATTGATGAACTTGGTACAGTGGAGACGGAGAAGCACTATCCAATACATCGATCTCCTCCGCCTTTCGAAGAGCAAGAAACGAGGGCGCAGGTGTTTGAGACCGGCCTCAAGGTCATCGACTTGGTGGCCACTTTTACTAAAGGCGGCAAGATAGGCATCTATGGCGGAGCCGGCGTGGGTAAGACGGTCATCATCCAAGAGATGATTCGTAATATAGCTACCGAACACGGAGGTTTCAGCGTCTTCGCCGGCGTTGGTGAAAGATCTCGTGAGGGGAATGACCTCTGGCTGGAGATGAAAGAATCTGGTGTCCTCGGGAAAACAGTTCTCGTTTTTGGGCAAATGAATGAGCCCCCAGGTGCCCGTTTGCGCGTCGGATTGGCTGGGTTAGCGATGGCCGAATACTTTCGCGATGAGGAGGGAAGCGATATCCTCCTGTTCATCGATAACATCTTCCGCTTCACCCTGGCTGGTTGTGAGGTCTCTGCGCTCCTCGGACGTATGCCCTCAGCTGTGGGTTACCAGCCCACCCTGGCCACAGAAATGGGGGAGTTGCAAGAACGGATCACTTCGACGAAGAGGGGTTCGATCACCTCCGTCCAGGCCATCTACGTGCCGGCTGATGATTATACGGATCCGGCCGTAGCGACAACCTTCGCTCACCTGGATGCCATCGTTTCGCTCGATCGGGGTATCGCTGAGCTGGGGCTTTACCCAGCGGTGGATCCTCTGGCCTCCAGTTCACGCATCCTTGAGCCGCGCATCGTCGGAGAGGAACACTATGAAGTAGCACGTGGCGTCCAGCGGGTGTTGCAACGTTATAAGGATCTTCAGGATATCATTGCCATCTTGGGCATCGATGAACTCTCTGAAGAGGATAAGCTGACCGTCGCCCGTGCCCGTAAGATCCAGCGTTTTCTCTCACAACCGATGTTTGTCGCCGAGGCATTCACGGGTCGGACAGGTAAATATGTTCCCTTGAAAGAGACTATTCGCGGTTTCAAAGAGATCCTGGCGGGTGAACATGACGACTTACCAGAGCAAGCCTTCTATATGGTTGGCACGATCGGTGAGGCCCTGGAGCAAGCGCAAAAGATGAGATAAGTCCGTGGCTAAGATAAAGCTAGAGATAGTCACAGCTGAACGCCTAGTCTTCAGTGATGAGGTGGATGCAGTCATTGCTCCAGGTGTAGAGGGGCAGTTGGGTATCTTGCCCCATCATGCGCCCCTTCTCACTGCACTCCAAACTGGCGAGCTGCGGGTGAGGAAGGGTGATGAGGAGGTTCTGATGGCCGTCAGCGGTGGGTTTATGGAGGTGCGCCAGGATAAGGTGATCATCCTGGCCGATACCGCTGAACGAGCTGAGGAAATTGATGTGGCCAGGGCGGAAGCGGCTCGACAACGCGCCTTGGCGGTCCTGGCTGAGAAGAGAAGTGCGCAGGATATAGCTCAATCTGAGGCAGCCCTGCGGCGCTCTCTTATACGCCTAAAGATAGCTGAGCGCCGGCGGAAGCGCCAACGGTAGGAGTCTGAGAGGGGCGCCTTTATATCTGGATGAATCCAGCTATAAAGGCAGTGAAAAGATCCCGGATAGAACTAATTCTGAGCAGGCTACCTATTGGGGGGATGACAGAGATGGGAAGGATGTTGGTTAGCGGACGGTGCCGTTTGGCAGGGGAGGTGTCTGTTAGTGGCTCCAAGAATGCAGCGCTGCCGATTTTGGCCGCAGCGCTCTTAACTGATGAGGAGTGTGTGTTTGAGAACGTACCCTGTATTGGTGATGTACAGACGATGTTAGAATTGTTGGCCAGGCTTGGCTGCGCGGTTGAATTCGATGTAGCTGAGCACCGGGTGAAGATCTGTGCTAGGAATGTCCAGGAGTGCACAGCTCCGGCTGATCTAGTTACAAAGATGCGGGCCTCATTTTTGGTTACAGGGCCATTACTGGCCCGCTTCGGACGATCAATGGCACCCCATCCAGGTGGTTGTGCCATTGGTGTTCGTCCCAAAAATGTGGATGTGAAGGGCTTCGCCGCCATGGGTGCTAGTATCGATTATGTTGATGGGAATTATCTATTCAAAGCAAAGTCATTGGGTGGTACCAGTTTGTATCTCGATTATCCCAGTCACACAGGGACGGAGAATCTGCTTATGGCCGCTAGTCTGGCAAAGGGGAAGACTATCATTAAGAACGCTTGTGTGGAACCTGAGGTTGTCGCCCTGGCCGACTGTCTCAAAGCTATGGGAGCCAAGGTTGAGGGAGCGGGGAGTTATCTGGCCAAGGTGGAGGGGGTTGGGCGCCTGCACGGTGCACATTATCGCATGATACCAGACAGATTAGAGGCAGGTACTTTTGCGATCGCGGCGGCCCTCACCTATGGCGAGGTATTGCTCCGTGATGTTGACGTTTCACACCTAGACCCACTTACCCACAAGCTGAGGGAGGTTGGTATCACTGTAGAAGAGGGTGAGGATACCTACCTGGTCAGGGGCACTGGACATCGCGAAGCAGTCGAGGTTCAGACGCTGCACTATCCAGGATTTCCTACCGATTTACAAGCGCTATTTGCCGTATTGCTTACCCAGGCTAAGGGCACTAGTTTTATCCATGAGAGGGTTTTTGATGACCGTCTTCAGTACGCCAGCCAATTGCGTAAGATGGGGGCGGAGATCACAGTGGAGGGACAACGGGCGACGATCAAAGGACCGACACTGCTTAAAGGGACAACTGTGCAAGCCTTGGATATACGTTCGGGCGCGGCCCTGATTCTGGCTGGGTTAGTGGCCGAGGGAAAAACAGAGATCCTTGAGGCCGATCACGTGGATCGTGGATACGAGAGGATTGATGAAAAGCTTAATGTCCTCGGGGCCCAAATTCAGAGGGTATAATGGGGAATATGCTGCACATAAAATATATAATATTAGACTGATTTTTCGTCCACAAAATAAGGGCCAGTGGTTGGGAGACGTTTATGTTTTCTAAACAGATTGGTATCGATTTGGGCACCGCTACAGTGCTTGTTTATGTGAGGGGCAAAGGTGTCGTCCTGAATGAACCCTCCGTTGTGGCCATCTCCAATACCGATAACCGTATCATGGCTGTTGGAGAAGCCGCCAAGGCGATGTTGGGCCGTACACCAGGGAGCATCACGGTTAGTCGTCCTATGCGTGATGGCGTTATCGCTGACTATGTGGTTACCGAGGCGATGTTACGTTACTTTATCGGTAAAGTCTGTGGGAAGCTGCGCCTCTTTCGTCCAGAAGTGATGGTTTGCATCCCGGCTGGAGTGACGAGCGTTGAGCAGCGCGCTGTTCATGATGCCACGCTCCAGGCTGGAGCCAAGGTAGCTTATCTCATCGAGGAGCCACTTGCCGCTGCTATCGGCGCTAATATACCGATTCATCTTCCCAATGGCAACATGGTGGTTGACATCGGTGGCGGCACAGCGGAGGCGGCCGTGATCTCGCTTAATGGCATCGTTGTTAGCTCCTCCGTACGTGTGGCCGGGAACAAAATGGAAACCATCACTTCTGGACGAAAGAGGCGCAAGTACAATTTGATGATAGGCGAGCGAATGGCTGAGGAGATAAAGATCCAAATAGGCAGCGCTCTTCCTTTAGAATCAGAACTAACAATGGAGGTGCGTGGTCGAGATCAGGTGGCTGGTCTGCCTAAGACCATCGTGGTAAACTCGGGCGAGATCAGGGAGGCCATATCCGAACCATTAGAGGCCATCATAGACGCTATCAAAAGCGTATTGGCAAAGACTCCACCGGAGTTGTCCTCCGACGTCATCGACAGAGGGCTAGTACTGACTGGAGGGGGTTCATTACTTCGGGGTATCGATCGTTTGATCACGAAGGAGACAGGAGTCCCAGCCTATATCGCTGACAATCCCATTGCTTGTGTGGCCATAGGCGCTGGCCTGGCCTTAGAAAGGCTCGAGGTTATAAGGAAGAATCTTCCCTCCGTCGAGGCATAAAGTTTTTCAAGTGATCGCGACATAGGTCGTTGGACAATAATGCACCAGCCCTTGGCCTCATTGTAGGGTTACTTGAGAAAGATGGTATAGGGAGAAGTATATTGAAAGTAATCATCAGCGTCTCAAATAAGAGTGGAATCGTTGAGTTCGCCAAGGAGTTACAGGAAATAGGGTGGCAGATTTACGCTACTGGGGGCACTATGGCTATGCTCGCCGCGGCTGACATCACTGTGCACAGCGTAAGCGATCTGACCGGTTTTCCAGAGATACTGGATGGGCGTGTTAAGACACTACATCCAGCTATCCATGGTGGTATCCTAGCCGAACGCGGTTCAGCCAGACATATGGCTCAACTGGTAGAGCACGGTTTCGCCGCAATTGATATGATTGTCGTAAATCTTTATCCTTTCGCAGAGACGGTCGAGCGTCCTGGGGTAAGCCTGGCCGAGGCGTTGGAGAACATTGATATTGGCGGGCCAACGCTTATCCGGGCCGCAGCCAAGAATTTCAAGGATGTCGTAGTTCTTGTTGACTCTGCTGATTATACCCTGGTCCTGAAGGAGCTCAAGGAGGGAGGGAATGTCGGCGAGCAGACTCGCCTCTCCTTGGCCGCCAAGGCGTTCCAGTATACAGCGGCTTACGACGCGCATATCGCTGATTACTTGCGGCCGGCCGATCCTCTGTTCCATCCCACTCTAACTATCGCCTTAGAAAAGATCCAGGATCTGCGCTATGGCGAGAATCCTCATCAACAGGCTGCCCTTTATGCTGATAGTCCACGTTATCATCACCTGGCTAGTGTTGCTGGTCTTTCTCAACTCCACGGTAAGGCGATGTCCTTTTGCAACCTTTTAGATGTGGATGCTGCACTCAATTGTGTGCGTGAGTACAGTACCACGGCCGTGGCCATCATCAAGCACGGTAACCCCTGCGGGCTAGCCTGTGGACAAGAGCTCCTTGATACTTATCAACGTGCTCATGCCGGAGATCCCATTTCTGCCTTCGGTGGCGCTATTGGAGCGAATCGTGTCGTAGACGTGGCTACAGCTCGTGAAATCCAGCAGACATTCTATGAGGATATCATCGCTCCTGGTTACGATGAGGAGGCGCTGACCGTTCTGAAGCAGAAAAAGGACCTGCGCATCACCCAGGCAGATTTCGCCGCCCTCGAAATCAGGGAGCGTAGGCCCTGTTCTTGGACCCAGTTTGACTTCAAGCGGGTCAGTGGTGGTTTCCTGGTTCAGACGCGGGATGAGGTGCGGGAAGATGATATCACTTTGGATGTGGTTAGTGAACGCGAGCCATCCTTAGCTGAACTTATGGATCTACTCTTTGCCTGGCGTGCCGTGAAGCACGTGCAGTCTAACGCCATCGTCCTGGCTAAACGGCTGGCATTGGTGGGGGTAGGAGCAGGACAGATGAGTCGGGTAGATAGCGTCGAGATAGCTGTGCGTAAAGCTGGGAGTCGCAGTGTAGGTAGCGTCCTTGCCTCTGACGCCTTCTTTCCCAAACCGGATGGTGTGGAAATCGCTGCCGCTGCAGGGGTTACTGCTATCATTCAGCCCGGAGGCTCGATTCGCGATGACGATATCGTTCGTGTCGTGAATAGACAGCACATGGCAATGGTCTTCACCGGCCGACGCCATTTCAAACATTAAGGATTCTATGGAGGGAGAAAACTATGCCTATCTACGAGTATGAATGTCTCTCTTGCGGCATTCATTTTGAGACTAAGCAGTCCGTGCAAGATGAGCCGATAAGAAGATGCCCTGAATGCAGTGGGTATACTCGGCGGGTATTGCACCCCGTGGGCATCGTTTTCAAGGGTTCCGGCTTCTATACGACGGATAATCGTGTCGGTGCATCAACGCCGAGCGATAATGGTAAGGGTGATAGATTGGGTGGGGATAAGAGTGAAGCGAAGGCGGCGGTGGAGAAGGACGACAAGTAGGTGCGGGCCCTAATTCAGCGCGTTCGTGAGGCTTCGGTTACCGTTGATGGAAAAGTGGTATCCCAGATCGGTCCCGGTCTGGTAGTTCTCCTTGGTATTGGGCACACTGACACTGAGGCTACGGCCAAGAAATTGGCTGAGAAAATATCCCATCTGCGGATTTTCCCCGACGCCTCCAGCAAGTTCAACCTCTCTGCCCTGGACGTATCTGCTGAGGTGCTAGTTATCTCCCAGTTCACCCTTTATGCCGATACCAAAAAGGGGCACCGTCCCAGCTTCACCGAGGCGGCTCCTGCTGGGTTAGCCAAACATCTGGTACAACGGGTAAGCGAGTTTCTCCAGGAAACTGGTCTCAGGGTCGCAAGTGGCCGGTTCCAGGCGTCAATGCTGGTCAAAATCCTTAATGATGGTCCGGTCACTATCATGCTGGAGGTCTAAGATGAGCCTTCTCGGGGAAGAGGCTGCTTGATCTTTGTGTCAAACTTGACGACCAATCTGGAGAAGCAGGTCTCTGTTTGATCCTCGTTGCTCTCATATGTAGCCTCTAAGATGGTCAAATCAATTCTAAGGTTGGCCGTTTCAAGGGTAGCCGTTGCTTTTTCTTGGACAGGTATAACCTGATCAACAGAACTCTTCTCTATCCAGGCAGAGAAGATATGCGGCTTCTCACTCTGCAGCCAGCGACTGACCAGGGCAATACTCTTCAGGGATTCTCCGCTTAAATAATCGTGCGCCCAGGCGGTGAAGGCGTAGTAGCGTCCGGGACTGGAGCGGCCGAATTTTGCGGCTGAGCTTAGACCACAGGCCCCAATCACCCTTCCTGATAAGCGGTCGATGACGGGGTGAATCTCATCGTAGGGGTCTTCTCCCATCTCATAGTGTGATTGAAATGAGAGAATTTTTTCTGGCCTTGATTGGGGCAATGGGCCGGTTCGAAGGCGGGTAGCTATGCGTGTTGCGGGCGCACTCCTCTCAAGTTTGATCCCACTCTCTTCTGACAACGGCTGTTCCGCCCGGTCACCCCACGGTTTCCCCTGGCGCTTTCGAGTCCCACCGAAGAAGGAACGGGACTCACGACTCCCAACGAACTTCGCCAAGAGGCTGCTGCCTACAGCCAGCGGTCGCCTGTCGCCGAGAGACCTGAAGCTCAAAATGGCCGTGATAACTAAGGCGCACATCAGGGCAAAGAGCATAATCGCTCGGATCAGGGCTGATAGCGGATCAGATCTTAGGGCGCTCTCCTTCTCTTGGCTAACATCCCTCTCCCCAGCAGCACTTGTAGGGGCAAGGTTTGTCTGTGTAAGGGCTGCTGCCAATTGGTGGAGGCTCGCTGCATCAGCTGTTTTTTGAGGATAGAGTTGCGGGTAAACGTTCGCCAGGGCAGCGACTGCGCCGGCCATATCCTTTTCACCGAGGACGGCTAAGCGCTCTCTGGCAAGTCCTATGTCCTTCTCTTGGTCGTAGAGGTTACTGACTAGGACAATGTATTCCTCGTTGAGGTATCCCTGTGGAGCTGGAGCTGGCCACAAGGCAACGATTAGGAAGCCAAGAACGAAGCTCAAAGAGAAAACGATCGAAGATAGTACTATCGCTTGTCTACCATTGGAAAGACCCCACCTTGGCCAACTCTCCACAGCTTATTCTCCAGGCGCGAGTAACTTGAAATATACATAACCAAACGAGTCCTTATATTTCACCTGATACCAACGGTTCTCGACTGAGTCTATCGCTTCTCCAGCGACGATCTGCAATACCTCTACTTTTTGACCATTTGGGATGATGCCCAAAATCGGGGCTTTGGTCGTCGGTTGAGTGCGCAGGTTAGCCGCTTCGCCAGTGGCCGTTCTTATCACACCTGATCCACTTATGGCGGGTGGCGTCGGTGAGGCGAAGACCACAGTTGGCGTGGCAGCTATTGGGGTTGGCGAAGCGGTTGGGGCAAGGACTCTCGGTGTCGGGCTAGCTTCGGCGCGTCGCGGCGAGGTCGGGGTTACCAACCCCACCCCACCGATAGTTGCGGCCAGTTGATGCAAACCCTCTGCCTGGCGTTGTTGCCTAATATCATCTGAGCGGCTGTAGCGCTCGGCCAGCTCCAGAATATGGGGGACGGCCGCAGCTCGGCCAAGGGGGGTCAACCGATCAACGATCAGACTGCGACTCGCTCCTTTGCTAAACAGAGTGCTCACCAGGGTCAAGTAGGTATCTTCATCTACAGTCTGGCTGACCAATGAGCGACAGCTCCTCGCGCCGACGAGCAACCCGGAAAGGAGCCCGAGGGCTGCTACTATAAGGAGGAGTGACAATAACCGGTTTCTATTGCCCATACTTGCTTGGCTGGTTTTCGATTGCATGAGGCTACACCTGTTGCCACTGATCTGGACCGTAGCCCATGGAGAACATCACCTATTGTAACATGAAAGTAGTGTTGGTGAGACGCTTTTCTGAAATTTCTTATTAGCGCATTATTTTTAGGGCAGCTTCGATCACCTGCCGTCCTGAGGGGGTGGCCTCGGTGGATCCCCCACCGGCATACTCTTTGATAACAGCCACAGCAATTTGGGGCTTATCAGCGGGGGCGAAGCCAATAAACCAGGCGTGCGTAGGTAAACCTGGTATGACCTCAGCTGAACCGGTTTTGCCGGCTACTGCTACATCAGGAATGCGCGCTGGCTTGGCCCATCCCTCCTCTACGCTGATAATCATCGCTTGCTTTACCGCCTCAGCGGTCTGTTCACTTATCACCTTTCGCCACGTTTTCGGATTAGCTGTATATAATATGCGTCCATCAGGACTTTGCACCCGGGCTACCAGGTAGGGCTGAGGTGTCAAGCCGCCATTGGCTATCGTAGCTGCTATCAAGGCCATCTCCAGAGGTGTCGCTTGCAATTGTCCTTGTCCAAAAGCGGTGGAGGCTAGGGCGGGTCTGCTCCGTAAGAAGTCGGGCGTGCTCATGATCTGGCTGGCTGCGGTAGGTATCTCCAGAGGAATTATGGACCCAAAACCGAAAGCACGAGCATAAGCGCTGAGACGGTCAGCGCCGAGAGCCAAACCGATCCGAGCGAAAGACACATTGCAGGAGTAAGCATAGGCATGGAACAGGTCAAATCTCGTTATTCCGGGGTGATTGTCATCACGGATGGGGAAGCCGTCGACGATAAAGACCCCAGTGGCATCGGTGAAAGTATCTGATGGCTTTACTGTGCCTGTCTCGAGAGCGGCTGATAGGGTCACTGTTTTAAATGTAGAACCTGGGGTATAAAGCCCCTGAGTAGCCCTGTTTAGAAGAGGCTGATCCGGATCTTCTCGCAACTTAGACCAATCGTGTTCCAGAGTATTGGGATCGAAGTAGGGGTGACTGGCCAGGGCCAAAATCGCGCCCGAGCGAGGGTCAAGAGCAACAATTGCCCCTTTTCGTTGCCCTAGAGCAGCCTCGGCTATTTTTTGTAGCCTGCTATCGATGGTCAAGACGACATCTGATCCAGTGGTTGGACGATGGAAAAGGTCGTTTTTGAGGGAGGTGGTGAGATCCAGACCTGTTGCTCCCCGCAGGTATTTGTCGAAACTCTTCTCTATATTAGAATCACCATAGCGGAACGAGTGATAGCCTGTCACGTGAACCAGCCAGGGTTGGGGATAGATGCGCCTTGCTCCTTCGGGGGTGAGCTCGGTCTTAGCTAACTCAATCCCATTTCGGTCCAGGATGCGGCCACGCTTGGTCTGTTTCTCCCCTTCCAATAGGCGATAGCGGTTTATTTCTATATTGTTTGTCAGTTCTGCGGCCCTAATCACCTGCCAGTAGCCCAGGTCTAGACCGACTATGGTGAAAAAGAGTACGAATAGCAGTGCCAATCCTCTGATATTCTGCTTCATTGTCCCTTTGACTCGTGCGAAATACGTAAAAGTAGCCCGATAACGATAAAGTTGGCCACCATACTACTACCACCGTAGCTAACGAAGGGAAGTGTGATCCCGGTCAAGGGGAGCAGCCCAAGGTTACCACTGATGATCACCAGGGATTGGATGGCAATGATGGTGGTAAGTCCTGCGGCCAATAGTTGGTCAAAGCTGTGCGGGGAGCTCAACGCCGTGCGGAAACCACGATAGATCAAGAGAAGGTAAAGAGAGACTATTGCTATAGTGCCGCTCAGGCCGAGCTCCTCACCGATAGCAGCGAGGGGGAAATCGGTGTGAACGGCGGGAATGATATCGGGGTGCCCCCAATTTAGCCCTACTCCAAAGAGGCCGCCGCTAGCGAAGGCTACCAGCGATTGCACCACTTGATACGAGGCTCCCCCGGGATCTCTCCAGGGGTTCAGCCAAATATCAACGCGACCTTGTACGTGAGGAGAGAGGTGATAGGCGATATAGGCAGCTATCAAGAAAAGAATTAGCCCACCCCAGACGTAGGTTCCTCTCGAACTGGCAACGTAGAGCATAGCCAGGAAAATGCCAAACAAGAGGAAGGTCGCCCCCAAGTCTTTCTGGCCGACGAGTAGGATGATCGAGAGTCCCCACATAGTCAGGAGAGGTCCCAAATAGGGTAAGGGAGGTAAACGTAGAAATCCTATTCGGTAGACATCAAAGGCTAGTAGTTCGCGCTTATCATCGAGATAGGCAGCCAGAAAAATGACTAACAGCACCTTTAGGATCTCCGACGGCTGGAAATATATTCCGGCGAAGCTAAACCAAAGTCGTGTTCCCGTGTGGCTGGGATCTGTGCCCAGGAGAAGGGTCAAAGCGACAAGAAACAGGCCTAAGATGGCCCAGGTGTATTTATAGCGCTTAAGCCAGAGGAGATCTCTAGGAAAAGCTATCACCCCACTCATAATACCTATCCCTGACGCGATCCAGATGACTTGTTTTAGCAAAAGGTTGGGCTCTAAGCGCGAGACTATAGTCAATCCTAAGGCGCAGAGCATAGCCACGATGGGTAATAAGAGTTGATCACCGTGAAAGCAACGTAGAGTCAGCCAAATCCACAGGCCAAGGAACAGCCCTACAAACGTTATCATAGGCAAGAAGTCTCCGCTAGCTAGTCCTTTGTGGCGAACCAGGGCTACGTTAGCCAGTCCGAAAGCCAGGACAACGTATGCAGCAAGCAGTAGGCTGAATTCCCTTAAACATAGAGCCCTAAGCATGGAATTAAAAATACTTACCCAAGAGGGGCTTGAGGTCCTCCCTTAATTTGGCTGGAATCCTATCTCGCTGGGTTATTATGGTATTTTCCAAAGCGCTGGCACAGGGGCATTTCCGTTCTCTTGACAGGAAGGGTACAACGGATTTGATTATGCGTTGGGCCATCGCAGCATTGCGTCCTAGGTTTTCTACGACCATTTCAATGGTGACTGGAGCCTCGGTTTCGTGCCAAACATCGTAGTCGGTTACCATGGCGAGGGTAGCGTAGCAGATCTCTGCCTCACGTGCCAGCTTGGCCTCCGGAATAGCAGTCATTCCGATGATATCTATGCCCCACTGGCGATAGATGCGTGACTCGGCCTTAGTCGAAAATTGGGGCCCTTCGATGCAAAGAAGGGTACCCCCTTTGTGCACAGTTGCCCCATTATCTACAGCAGCGGCGTAGAGGGTGTTGCTCAATACGGGGCAAAATGGTTCAGCGAAGCCGATATGCACGACGATGCTGGAATCAAAGAAGGTATTAAGGCGTGTTTTTGTTCGGTCAAAGAGCTGGTCTGGTATGACGATATCAAGCGGTGCGATCTCTTCCTTCATGCTCCCAACGGCGCTCACAGAGATGATTTGTTCTACCCCCAGTAACTTTAAGGCGTAGATGTTGGCCCGAGCATTTAGGTTCGTTGGACTGATATAGTGTCCTCGGCCGTGACGAGGTAAAAAGGCTATCCTTTTCCCCATGATGGTGCCGATGGTTATAGCATCGCTTGGCTCACCGAATGGTGTTGAGAGGTATGCCTCTTCAATATCCGTTAGTTCCCCCATTTGATATAGCCCACTGCCGCCGATAACGGCGATGGAAACGCTCTCCATATCCTCTTACCTCCTGAATTGAAGGTTAGGAGTAAGTCCTCCTATTCGGTGAATTTCAGGATTACCCGTCCTATTTGGACAATATCGCCCGCTTTTAGTTGTACCTTCTCCTGAATGCGCTGTCGATTTACAAATGTGCCATTCGTACTGCCCAGGTCTGCCAACCACCACGCTTCGTTATGCTGAGCGAGCAGGGCATGCTGGCCAGAGACGAAACTATCAGCCAGCACGATCACATTATTGGGATCTCGTCCGATGCTCGTCACCGGTCGCAGATGAAAAACCTGTCCGGTGGATAGGTTACTCTCATTCCCCTCAATCACTGCCAATTGCCCAAGGGCGGAGCTCGCTTCGGTTGCCTCAGTCAGGGAGGCAGCACGTAGATCACGTAGGATCAGTAATATTAAAATAAGAAGGAAAAGGTATAAAGTTAACATAAAGCCGAGGCGAAGGAGGAAAAGCCCTATTTCGGTATTCAACCTTCATCGTCCTTCAAGGCGAGATGAAAGACCAACTCTGTATCACCCAGGCGAAGGTGGTCACCATCGGCTAAAATGGTCTCTTTGATACGCTGCCCATTAGTGTAGGTGCCGTTGGTGCTCTGCAAATCGTGTAGTGTGAATCGACCGGCTTTAGCTCTGATCTCAGCGTGGTAGCGGGAAACCCGCTGGTCCTCGAGGGTAAGGTTGTTATCGAGTCCTCGTCCAATAGTAACCGTAGGTTTGTCGATAGGGAGATGGATGCCCTTGGCACTGCCTGAGGCGATAACGAGCACTGCCTTTAGAGGTATGGGCTTGGTGAGATCTTTAACTGGGATGGATGGCAACCGCTGTGTCTGGTCGAGCCGAACCGCCAATTCTTTAGTAGCTGACTGATCGCTGACTGGATCAATCATTCTAGTTATGACGCGGATCTGAGAGTGTCCCAATCCGACATCAGGTTGTATCTTCACCGTGAGCTGGCCGATGATAGTGAAGTTTCTTTCTCCGGCTACCTCCTTAAGATAATCGGACAACTCCCTTTCCATCGAATGCTGTATTGACTGGTACGATCTGAAGTCTTCTGGGCAAAGTAGAATTTCATATTCGTTGGGGACGAAGGTTTTACCAGCACCGATGGTTCGCTCTGCCTCCATTGCCCGGGCCAGCCGCTTGGCCAGCTCCACCGGTTGCAAGTGACTCTTCAGCATGCGCGCAAAGGAGCCCTCCATCAAATTTTCGATGAACTCCTCAAACCGTGTTAGAGCTCCCATGCCCAGTCTCCCCGCTTAGATTACAGGCATTCAGAGTTAAGACACCTCCATTATAATTACCATTCTATCCAGGGTCAACGCGCTTGACCCGCCAGGTCTATCCGGAACCCCTTGTAGTTACTTTGCCCTCCAAGGAGATGGTACAGGTAAAGAGGAATCATTTGCCTCCGGTATAAGACCCATATGAGCAGCAAGGCTGATGTGGTATACTGCGATTAGAGGGATTGGGTGAGGTGATTGATCGTTGGCCCAATTCTTTAGCGAAGTAGAAGGAGGACAAGTATGGCGAAGGCATACGTTTTGATCAACGTCGATGTAGGTAAGGCTGCTTCTGTTGTGAACCAACTGCGCAGCATAGCGGGCATCAGCGGGGCAGATGTGGTCGCCGGGCCGTACGACATCGTGGCCACCATCCAAGCCGAGGATTCCAATGCCATTGGCCGGCTTATAATGAATCAGGTACACGGCCTCGATGGACTAAAGAGCACACTCACCTTGATGGTGATGGTTGTAGCCTGAGGGTCGTGACCAGGCCACCCTCGTCTCGATCCGGAATAGAACCCGCGGAGTGCATGCGTCCACCTAGTAGGGCAAGGTTGCATGTTGTTGTAATCCATCCTGAGGTGGAGAGCCATATTTGTCGGGGCTACTCTACCTTGAAGGGGTGTTGCATATCTTTGTTCCTCTCCATACCAAACTACGAGAAGCGGTAAGGAACGGGGTGGCGATAAAGAAGCTCGCCTTTTCAGATTACATCAGCATCAGTATTTACTGGTTCGCCTTAGCCTTCCTCTGGAATAGCCTCCACCCAATTATTCTACCGATAAGGGTGTTAGATTTTGCCCCCCAGGCCTTACAAGGCACCTACTTGGGGATGATGACCTTCAGCGGTCTGATGCTGGCTATGCTTGTCCAGCCTCTGGTAGGAGCGATCAGCGACCACACAACCTCTTCCTGGGGACGCCGCCGCCCTTACGTCTTCCTGGGTACACTGCTGGATCTGCTTTTTCTCACCGCCGTGGTGATTTCGGGCAATTATTGGTTCCTCTTCGTAAGCTACTTACTATTGCAACTTTCGTCCAATACGGCCCACGGCGCTTATCAGGGACTTATCCCCGACCTTGTTCCTCCCCAGAGAAGGGGGATAGCTGTTGGGGTGAAGAACCTCGCTGAGATGGTCGGTACCATAGCGGCGGTGAAGGTGGCCAGCTTTTTCATCGATCAAGGACAAGTTTGGCTGGCGGTGGTTTCGATCATGGCCGTGCTCTTGGGGACGATGCTTGTTACCGTCCTTACTGTCCAAGAAGAGCCCCTGCCGGCGACGGCGAAAGTGCCATTGCTTCCGACAATAAGAGATACGTTCAAGGTGGACATTCGTCGCTATCCCGACTTCGTCTGGCTCCTTGTTTCCCGCTTCTTCATTTTGATTAGCGCTACAGCCGTGCAGAGTTTCTTCCTCTACTTCATCAAGGATGTGCTCCAGGTCCCAAACCCGGCTAGCGTTACAGCCGATTTAATGATAGTTGTCGTTATCAGTCTTCTGGTTATCGTCTATCCGGCCGGGTATCTAGCGGATAGACTGGGGTGTAAATTCCTCCTCGTAATCTCCGGAGTGGGAGGGATGGTGGCCATGTTGTTGATGCTTCTCGCCCATGATTATAGCTACGTCCTAGCCTGTGGAGGGATTTTCGGCAGTTCTTTGGGTATCTTCCTTACTGCAAACTGGGCTCTCATCATCAAGTTGATTCCTTTAGGGGAGAGCGCTCGCTACCTAGGAATCTCTAACATCGCCACAGCCGGAGCGGCCGCCTTGTCTCGTCTGGCCGGACCATTGATCGATTTTTTCAATGCGCAGCAACCGAATCAGGGATACACGGTCTTATTCCTTGGTGGGGCTATCTGTTTTCTGATAGGCACGATCCTTTTGGTTAAGGTTCGTGAGGTCAGAGCATCTGAGTCGAGTGGCCTTTGGGGAAGATAAGATGACCGCGGGCTGGAATCCGATTCAGACAATCTTGTGCGGGTTTAGAATGTTATTAGGATCGAATAGACGCTTGATTTCTCTGGTGAGATGCATTTCCAGCGGACTGTATGCCAGGGGGAGATAATCTCTTTTCTCCAATCCGATGCCGTGTTCTCCACTCAGCGTGCCTCCCATCTCTAGGGCCGCAGCGAAGATCTCTCTTTCAGCGAACTGGACGCGTGCTACCTCATCCTTGTTGCGCTTGTCGAAAAGGATTAAAGGATGGAGGTTACCATCGCCGGCGTGGGCTAGATTTCCGATGGGAAGGCCGTATTTTTGAGAGATTTCACCGATCTTAGCAATGATGGCTGGCAATTGGCTACGAGGCACAGTGATATCTTGGAGATGATAGCTGGGTCGTAGCCTGGCCACAGCACCGATGACGCTTCGCCGTGCTAACCAGAGGTCGTCAACCTCCTTCGCTGTCCTGGCCTGTCGTACCTCACGCACCATATTTTGGCGGCAGATCGTCTCGATTTGTTGGACCTGTCTATCAAGCGACTCAGCGAAACCGTCTACCTCTATAAGCAGGACGGCTTGAGCATCTCTGGGTAGACCAGCCGAGACAAAGTCCTCAGCACACTGAATCAGGAGATTATCCATCAGCTCAAGGGTTGTAGGGACAATGCCAGCGGCGATGATGGCGCTAACGGCTGCCCCGGCCGCACCGATGTGATCGAAGATAGCCAGCAGTGTCTTCTTGGCTTCCGGCAGTGGAAGCAAACGTAAGATGATCTTAGTTACCACGCCGAGGGTGCCCTCTGAGCCGATAAAAAGCCGTGTCAGATCGTAGCCAGTCACGTTCTTGACCACACGTCCGCCGGTGTGGATGATCTCCCCATTGGCAAGGACTATCTCCAGTCCGAGAACATAATCTCGCGTGACACCATATTTCAGACAGCGTGGTCCTCCGCTACATTCGGCGACATTACCACCTAAGGTGCAAACGTTCATGCTGGCCGGATCAGGAGGGTAAAAGAGTCCATAAGAGGCCACGGCGATCTGGAGGTGGGCATTGACTACTCCCGGTTCGACGACAGCAGTTAGGTTCTCTTGATCGATCTCCAGGATGCGGGCCATCTTTGTGAGGCAAAGGACAATGCCCCCATTAACTGGGAGGGAGCCACCGCTGAGGTTGGTACCTGCACCCCGGGGGACCAGGGGGATCTTCAGCTCGTTGGCCAGGCGCAGGACCTGCTGGACGTGCTCAGTGTTCAGGGGGAAGACGACTGCGTCTGGCAGATATTCGGGCATAGTTGCATCATAGGAGTAGAACAATCTATCTTCCGCGCTGGTCAGGACGGCGCTTGCTCCAAGGATCTCTTTCAACCGGTCAATAACGCGCTCAGCGAGCATCCTTACAGGTCCTTATTTAGGGAGCATTTCAGCGAACCAGTAGTGCGGATGCTTCGAAAGCAGGTATCGCATTCATCGCAGTGTATAATAGTATCTCCCCTACCAGCAAGCATCTTGGCGGCGACCTCCGGATCGACGATCAATCCACGACCAACAGCGACCATATCAGCTAGACCCTCCTCTAGAATATTTGTCGCTACGGCCGGGTCGGCGATTTTACCCACGGTAATCACTGGCACCTTTACTACTCTCTTGATTCGCGCCGCATAAGGAGCATTATAGCCATCAGGTGCCCCTTTGGGTGGGGTAGAACCTGTCTCAACGTAGGTCTGGCCATAGTTGTCTCTGATCGCCGCACGGACGATAGCCGAGGTATCGATAACGTCAACCCCGGCATGCTCCAGTAGCTGGGCTATTTGCAGGATATCCTGCTCATCTAGCCCACCCTCAAGGGTTTCCCGACAGTGCGTGCGACAGAGTAGGGGGAATTCTGGACCCAGCTGTTGGCGCATTGCAGCGACTATTTCCAACAGGAAGCGGCTGCGGCCGACTACATCTCCTCCATAGCGATCATCGCGCCTGTTGGTCAGTGGTGAAAGGAATTGACTAAGTAGAAAGTAATGGGCGGCGTGGAGTTCAATAGCATCAAAGCCGGCTTGAGCAGCCCTTTCCGCTGCGCTGGCGAAGGCTAGTTTGATCTCTTCTATTTCAGTAAGGGAAAGCGGTCGGGGTCCTGGCCCTGGTCGAAGGGCAACATCCGATGGGGCGAGCGGTTGGAAAGTGGGCGAGAGGGAATAGGATTTGGCTCCCCCGTGCACCAGTTGGATAGCTACGGCTGCCCCGCTATGCTTAATGTTGTTGGCCAAACGACGTAGACCGTCCATGAATTGGTCAGCGTAGATATTTAGCTGTCGAGGCCCGATAGCTCCATCCGACGTAACAGCGGTCGCCTCGACGATGACCAATCCGACGCCGTTCCTGGCACGCTCGACATAATATTCGATCATCTCATCGGTGACGAATCCCTGTTCATCAGCGTAATTTGTCTTCATAGGAGGCATCACAATACGGTTTCTGATTCGGAGTCCCTTTATCTGAATAGGGGTATTTAAAGTGATCATTTCTCGCTCCTGTCTATATGATAGATGATTGTATGGCGTTTCCTTTTTAAGCCCCCCGAACTCTGGCTGTAGCATCCCTCATCGTCTCCGGCCTCCCTTCGCCGGGGGTACCGCCCTAACAATAGCATGGGCGGCCTTTCCTGGCAAGCTTCCCTGGCCGTTGCGGAGAAAAAATCTTTCTGCTATATTGGGGCTCAAAAGATAACCTGACGTCTTGTAGAAATCACTTAGGAGTTTAGAGATGAGGGTTGGATTCATCGGATTGGGTAAGATGGGTCGGCCTATGGCCTTGAATCTGCTGAGGGCTAATTTTTCGCTCACTGTCCATAATAGGAGCCGAGCGGTAGTGGAGGAATTGGTGCAAATGGGGGCTAGTGGGGCCGCTTCAGCCAGGGAGGTAGCACGGGGCTGTGATGTCGTCCTAACCTGCCTGCCGAACCCGGCCACGGTGGAGGAGGTCTTTCTGGGGCCAGAGGGGATCATCTCAGCCACAAGAGAGGGGCATATTCTCATCGATCACAGCACCGTTGGGCCAAGCACGAGCAGGGAGATAGCGGCGGCTGCCCGAGAGAAGGGGGCTTACTTTCTTGATGCACCTATCAGTGGAGGCCCGGCTGGTGCCCAGGCGGGCACGCTAACCATTATGGTGGGAGGAGATAAGGGTGCTTTTGATCAAGTGCTACCCATCCTGCAAGCGATGGGCAAGAATATCCATCACGTGGGCTCGGTGGGCAATGGGAGCATCGTCAAGCTAGCGAATCAGCTCTTGGTCGGCATAAATCTGGCCGGTGTGGTCGAGGCGATGGTCCTGGGGACAAGGGCCGGCGTTGACCCTCAGGTTATGTACGATGTTCTAAGTACCAGCTTTGGTAGTAGTGCTATGCTTATGCGCTCTGTACCACTATTCTTAAGACGGAACTTCCACCCAGCCACCTCGATCGGCCTCATTTGTAAGGACCTGGGAATCGTCGGCGAATTGGGGAAAGAGCAACAAGTCCGCTTGCTCCTGGGCAGCTTGGCTGAGCAGGTGTTCAATGAGGCTAAGGCCATGGGCTTGGGTGATCAGGACATGGCTGCCTTGGTTCTCCCCCTGGAACGTTTGGCTAACACAGAAGTGCGCGGGCCATCCCTGTAGGGTCAAATCAACCTGGGGGAGAGACTGAAGCATAACCTGGCCTGATCGTCTCGCTGGTAGCTAAGGACAGGGCATGGGATGTAGTGGGGCATTGGTGATTGTCGAGAAGGTTTGAAGGTAGTGTCAAGTATAGTGTGTAAATTCCGAGAGGGGCTTTCCCTTCCAGGTTGAGTTGAGATTATTGATGATGCCATAGATAATCCGATCCACGCTGGCAGGGTTCTGGAAGCAGCTCATAGGGTTGGTCCTGCGTCTTATCTCCCGGAAAGCCCGCTCTATGACATTGGTGGTGCGCACCTTACGCCAATGAGCTTTGGGGCAGTCCAGGAAACTGAGTAGTTCCTCCAGGTCTGTCTCCAGACAGTTAACAGCCCTGGGCTGGATAGGCCGCCACTGCTGGGCCCATTCCCGAAACCGAGCCACTGCCTGCCGCCGGTTAGGGGCCTGGTAGATGGCCTTGGCCCCTTTAAGGCAGGGCTCTTGCACCCTCCTGGGTAATTTGACTGCCACATTCCTGAGCTTGTGCACCCAGCAGCGTTGGCGGAGCACGTAGGGGTAAACGGTGTCCAGGGCCCGATGCAGTCCGGAGTTGCCATCGGTAACCACCAGGGCCAGGATCTTCCCGTGTAGCCCCCGCTCATACAGGTCCCGCAGGAAGGCCTCCCACTGGGCTTCGCTTTCGGCAGTAGCCTGGCGAAAACTTATCATCTCTCGCTGCCCATCTCTCCTGATCCCATAGGCGCATAGCACCAGCCGCTTCCTTACTCTGGTACCTGCCTTCACCTTCAAGGTAAGGCCATCCAGGAACAGATACTCAAAGCAGTCCTCTAAAGGCCGCTGGTGAAAGCGCCGCACCTCGGCATCCAGACTGCGGCTGATTCGAGAGACTGTCTGCGGGCTTAGCTCAGTCCCTAAGAGGGGCTTCAACACCTTCCCCACTTTTCTGGTGCTGACCCCTTGTAGGAACATCTCCCGTACCAGACCATTCACCTTCTCCTGGCGTTGCTGGTAGCGTGGAATAACAGTGGGCTGGAATGTTCCCTCCCGGTCCCGGGGCACTCGCAAGGGTTCCACCAGCCCTAGCTCAGTGAGCAGACTACGCTGTCGGTAACCGTTGCGGTATCCCCGCCTCAGCTCGGTGCGTCTATAGCGGCCAGCCCGAAGCTGCTCCATCATCTCTTCCTCCATAGCGCTTTCCAGAAGACGCTTCACCACCCTGAGGGTCTCCTCCTTCAAGTCACCCCACCACTCCTCTTCATCCTTGACCTCCTGCCATAAATCCGCTACTGTTAGTTTGGTCAGGTCTTTGACCTGCGCCATGGGGCGTACCTCCTTTCAAGTTTGTCTTATCTTTGGAAGGATACGCCCCTCTGTTTTTACACACAAGATGTTACACTACCGGTTTGAAAAATTTCTTGACAAGGGCTCTTTTTTACCCCTATAATGTATGCAAAGGTCTTTCACATTGTGAAAAATGTTATCGCCGATGTTTAGTGATAGGAAGATGGCTTTCTGGTTCAGGGATGATCCATCCAGGAGCGAGATATTGCTTTACCGCCGTGGGCGAGCCTGGAAAGCAGAAGTGGCTCTTGTTGAAACCTTGTGGAATAAGGAGGTGAAAGACAAGGGTATTGAGGTGGATGATTGATTGCGCCTTCTTTCTGTGGAAACGTGGTGCCTAATTTTATGAAAGGAGAGTTGCGGTGAAAAGACGATTTTTGCTGCCGATCGTTGTCATTTTGTTGTTGGGTTTTGTAGTGAGCGCCTGTGCTCCGGCGGCCGCCCCAACCCCTACGCCGACCAAGCCGCCCGCCCCACCAGCAGCGCCGACCCCCGTGGCTGTAGCCACTCCTACGCCAGCGCCACCGACGCCGACCAAGCCACCGGCCCCAGTCACCATAAGGTTCCTCTCTGTCAGCGGTGAGCCGCAAGATACAGCCTTCGCTAAGGCCCTCAAAATGTTCGAGGAAAAACACCCGAATATCAAGGTAGCGTATGAGACAGTGCCCTTCATGGAGTTCTTCCGCAAGATCGCTGTCTCCCTGGCCTCAGGCGATCCCCACGATGTCATCTGGGGCGATGGCCCTAATATCAAGGGCTATGCCTATGCTGGCTCCATCATCCCCCTGGACGACATCTACACCAAGGAAGATATGGATGACTTCGTCGATGCTTCGGTGAAAGAAGGGTCTTGGAAGGGCAAACTCTACGCTGGCCCGATCCAGCAGTCCTCCATCGTCATCTTCTACAATACCAAGATGTTCGATGAGGCGGGCATTAAGCCACCGAAGACCCTGGAGGATGCCTGGACCTGGCCCCAGTTCGCTGAGGCCCTGCGCAAGGTCGTTGGTCCTATCCCCCCCGGTGGCGTCCCCAAGGTCTGGGGGCTGGTGACGCGCAGCATCGGGACAGACTATGACTGGATACCCATGGTTCGTTCCAACGATAAGCCGGGCACGCCCACCTTTCTGGGGATGAGCCCTGATGGCACCAAGGTGACTG
Source organism: Chloroflexota bacterium (assembly GCA_023475225.1). Classification (NCBI taxonomy): domain Bacteria; kingdom Bacillati; phylum Chloroflexota; species Chloroflexota bacterium. Next base: position 10,861 of record JAMCVK010000048.1, on the reverse strand, counting down.
GCTACATCGACACGCCGCAGGCGCTGGAGGCCTTCCAGTTCATGTCCGACTTCTTCAACAAGTGGAAGCTCTCCCCTCAGGCGACGGTCCCTGATGCCTTCGAGACCGGCAAGGCGGCCACCTACATGCGCCCGGAGGACCTACGCATCATCCTGAAGACGAAGTACCCGGATATACCCTGGGCGCTCACGCCGTTGCCCTATTTCAAGACCCCTATCACCCATACAGGCAGTTTCATGTTTATGATCACCTCCGGCAGCAAGCATCAGAAGGAGGCCAAGGAGTTCGTCAAGTTCATGACCAGCAAGGAGATGTCGCCTACCTGGTATAGCCTGATTAGCCGGCTATCAGCGCGCAAATCTACCTTTGCCAAAATACCCGAGTATCAGTCCTTCCCGCTGAACATCTCCTACCTGGAGCTGGTCAAGTGGGGGCACTCGCGCCCGGAGACGCCCGGCTATACGGAGTACGGCACTTTACTAAAACAGGCTTTGGCTGACATCATCAAGGGACTGCCGGTGGAGAGCACGATCAAAACAGCGGCGACCAAGATTGATGCCGAGCTGAAGAAGTACGCCAAGTAGAGCGGCCTACCTGGTGGGGCATAACCTATGCCCCACCAGGTATATCTTTTGCCCATTCATATCCAGGGAGGGGGAAAAATAGTGAGCGTCACCGCAGAGGTGTTTCGAAAACGAGCATATCAGAAGTGGTTTGCGATTGTGTCCTTCGCTGCCCCGGCCCTCATTCTCTTGTTCATCTTCCGTCTTCTCCCCCTGATTGAGGCTGTCCGGATTGGCTTTTACGAGTACAGCCTCCTTAGCCCGACCATGACCTTTATCGGTTTAAATAATTATTACGAAGCTTTCCGTGATCCCCTCTTTCGTACTTCGCTCATTAACGTAGCCTATTATGTGCTGGGGAAGGTGCCCATCCAGATGGCCTTGGGCTTGGCTTTGGCTATGGCGGTGAACCGCAGCGGCTGGTTTATTCCCGTAACCCGTGCCAGCATCTTCATCCCGGTGGTGACCTCGCTGGTCATCGTATCGACGTTATGGCTGATGATGTATCATCCCAGCCAAGGCATACTTAACAGCCTGTTGGCCAGCGTGGGCTTGCCCCGCATGAAGTTCCTGATCGATGAGACCCAGGCCATGCCCTCCATCATTCTAATGTCCATCTGGAAGGATGTAGGCTTCAGCATGATCTTCTTCCTGGCCGGTCTACAGGGTATCCCCGAGGAGCTGCACGAGGCAGCAGCCATTGATGGAGCCGGCGCCTGGTCGCGATTTCGGCATATCACCCTTCCTCTTTTGAAAGGTACAACCCTCTTCGTCCTGGTCACGGAGACGATCTTCGCCTTCCGCGTTTTCACCCCGGTTTATTTAATGACGCATGGCGGGCCAGGGGATGCTACCAGGGTGGTCGTGTACTACATCTATGAGAGGGCCTTCTTCTACAATGCTATGGGTTACGCCTCGGCCCTATCCGTTATCTTGCTAGTAATCATTTTGGCTATAAGCCTGTTTCAGATGCGAGCCATCGGTCGTCCAGTAGAATATTAATTCAGTCGGGGCAAGAAGGAGATTAGCAAGATGCCACAGAGCATAGAAGTAAGCGAAAAGGCCATCCCTGTTGAACTACGAGCGATACCATCCAGGAGAGCGGTGGTGAGCAAGGCTTTGCAGCAGGCCAGCCAGAGAACCACCTTTGTCCTGCTCTACTTGGGGATCATCCTTATCTTCCTTATCCCTTATGCCTGGATGTTCTTCTCTGCCCTGAAGACACAGGCGGAGATCTTTAAGTATATCTATCCTCTCTCGCTGAATACATTCATACCAGTCTCTCCTACATTGCAGAATTTCTGGGACATCTTCCTTAAGCTGGACTTTGGTCGGGCGATGGCCAACAGCTTGTTCGTGGCTACGTCGTCGGTGGTTCTAGCCCTAGTCATAAACTCGCTTATCGCTTATATCTTAGCCCGGGTTCAATTCCCTGGTCGGGAACTTGTCTTCGTCCTCGTCCTGAGCTCCATGCTCATTCCCTTCGACGCCATTATCGTGCCTCTGTACCTGGTGGTTAAGAATTTGGGGATGCAGAACACCTACCAGGCGCTGATCGTGCCCTGGATAGCCAGTCCCTTCGGTATCTTCCTGTTGCGACAATTTTTTATGCAGATACCACGGGATCTTGAGGATGCGGCGGTCATCGACGGCTGTTCGCACTTTGGTGTCTATTGGAACGTGATGCTACCCAACGTACGTCCGGCCCTAGTCAGCTTTGCCCTGGTCCAATTCCTATGGTCTTGGGATTCCTTCTTCTGGCCATTGGTGATCATGCAGGATAAGAGTAAACAGGTTGTCCAGGTAGCCATCGCCGCCTTCAGCACCGATGTGAATATCTTCTGGGGCTGGATCTTCGCTGGTTGTGCCGCGGCGACCCTTCCTATCCTGATCTTGTTCGTGATCCTGCAAAACTACTACGTCAAAGGTGTGATTATGTCTGGCCTTAAAGGCTAAGACAAAAATCACTCCCCATCACTTCACCGTAGCGAACGGAATTTCTTAGGGGTTAACTACGCTTCGGCCGCTCAATATGGCCAAAATGCGATCAGCTATCTCAAGCAGTATGGAGGTATTAATGAAACGGGTGATCATCGATACAGACCCCGGGATAGACGATACGGCAGCGATCTTCTTCGCCCTCTCCTCCGGCCAACTTCAGGTAGAGGCATTGACCACTGTCTATGGTAATGTAGAGATAGAACAGTGCAGTCGCAATGCCTTGAAGGTTCTGGAGGTCGCTGGGAGGTCAGACATCCCTGTATATCAAGGCGCGGCCAGGCCTCTGTTGAAAGAGCCAAGATATGGCAAGCGCGTTCACGGTGATGATGGGCTTGGTGACGTCTCCTTCGCTCCACCACACAGCTGTCTGGCTCCTGGACGGGCTGCTGAGCAGATCATCACACGAATTATGGAAGCGCCGGGTGAGATAACCGTCATCGCCCTCGGCCCGCTGACCAACCTTGCCTTAGCCGTGAGCCTGGAGCCGCAGATAGCTCAAAATGTCAGGGAGGTTATCTATATGGGTGGAGCAATCTTTGCTATGGGTAACGCTACCCCGGTGGCCTCGGCCAACATGTACAACGATCCGGAGGCAGCCTATATCGTTTGTGAATCGGGGATGCCCTTGACCCAGATAGGGTTGGATGTCTGCGAGCATTGCTACGTAACTGAAGAGCAGATGGCTGTTATCGGAGCTGCTCATACCCCCATGACCGATTTCCTGACGGCTATAAGCCGAAAACATATGCTTGGCGAGCGCCAGGGATATATTGGCGCTGAGGGGTATACCTTGTACGGTGCAGGCCCTTGGATGCATTTTAACGATGTTCCTGCTGTGGCCTATGCCCTTGACCCAACCCTGTTTACGGTCAAGAAGCTATATTTAACTGTGGAGACGAAGGGGATGATCACCTATGGGCAGACGGTGGCTGATTTTCGCGGGCGGTTGGGCAAACCGCCCAATGTTAATGTCTGCCTTAAAGTGGATGGACGCCGTTTGGTTGATCGCTTTGTAGAGTGCCTCGCCAGAGGGTCAGGGGGAGCCGGCAGGAGCGCATAGAGCAAACCTCGTAGGATCCGAGGCGCTGATGGTTTCTTGTTCCCTGCTAGAGAGAGGAGCGAAGCCTCTCTAGGGGGTGAGGGCTCTGAAACCCGAGGTTTGGGGCGGGGCGGGATTTTCCTAATGCCCTGTATCTCGTTCGGGAGGTCATTAATGGAATCTTACCACTCGAGCATATTGTTTAGCAAGATTCATGGCTGTCTAGCTGGTGGGGCCATTGGTGATGCGATGGGTGGCCCAACGGAGATGATGCACTACAAGACCATTCAGCGGTTATTCGGCGAGGTGCGGGACCTGCTCCCTTATGGTGAGACGGCCGCTATCCATAAGGGTAGGCCAGCCGGTAGCTGTACTGACGACACTATCTTGAAGCATCTCCTCTGTCGGGCTATCATCAAGAAGGGGGGCAGGGTTACAGCAGCCGATATGGCTGAGGTCTGGCGGGAAGAGATGAATCCGAGGGATTTCTACGTGCCGGTCCAGAACTCTTATTATAAGCTCATGCTGGGCAATCTACCACCCCGGGAGATTGGACGGGGCAACATGATCAGCAACAGCTCAGCTATGGCCATCGCTCCAGTCGGTATCATTAACGCCTGCAATCCCCAGCAGGCCGTGTTGGATGCCTACGAAGTAAGCTCCCTGATTCATTCTGGGTTCCCTCAGGAGGCCGCCTGTGCCGTGGCCGCTGCGGTGGCGGAGGCTTTTAACCCCGAGGCTACCCCAGATTCGGTCGGTGAGGCGGCGGTGGTGTATCTGGATGGGGCTGGATTCAGACCCTATGTCGAAAGGGCCATATCCCTGGCCCGCGAGTGCAGGGAGTACACTGTCTTTCGCGAGCAGTTCTACAATAGATACCTGATGCCCTGGCCGCGCATTTTCCCAGAGGGATACGAGGATACCGTGGACCCTCGCGAGGCTGTCCCCTGTGCCTTAGCCCTCTTTTATCTGGCCCGGGGTCGGCCTGAGACGGCAGTGCTTTATGCCGCTAACTTTGGGCGAGACTGCGACACCATCGGCACGATAGCGGGAGCCATCGCCGGCGCCTTTAGCGGCGTGGAGGCCATCCCCCGCCGCTGGATTGAGCTGGTGGAACAGGTAAACAGTATAGATAACCTTTCCCTGGCTGAACAGATGTTTCAAGCCGTAGCGAATAACCTGCACCACCTTGAACGCCAAATTGAGCTGGTTCGTAGATTGCAAGGAGGGAACCTATGACAGTCCTTAATAGAGAGATGATACAGCGCCTTCCCAAAGCGGAATTGCATCTCCATTCCGTTGGGGCCCTGCGCTTAACCACGATCAAAGAACTTTTACGACAGAGAGGTCTGCCATTATCAGACGCATTTGAGGAATGGCAGGGTTCTTCCGAGATGCGTCTGCCGCTGGCCGCCTACCTTAGCCGGATAGATATGGCTTTCGCGGTGATGCAGGATGCAGAGTCCTTGGAGAGAATCTCTTACGAACTGATCGAGGACCTGGCCAAACAGAATGTCATCTACGCCGAGGTTAAATTTGCTCCCCAATCATGTACCCGAGGCGGTTTATCTTACCAAGAGGCCCTGCGGGCAGTGGCGAATGGCCTGACGAGAGCGGAAAAGAATTTCGGGCTGAAGAGTGGTCTTATCCTCGTCTGCCGCCGCGACGAGCCGCCGGAGCTCAGCACAGAGATCGTCAAGCTGGCCATCGCCAATCAGGGGATAAATAAAGTGGTCGGTGTTGACCTGGCCGGCGATGAAACTGGCTACCCCGGTTATCCACATCGAGAAGCCTTTCGAAGGGCGTATGACGCTGGATTGCATCGCACCGTCCATGCCGGTGAAGGAGCTGGGCCGGAGAGCATCAGGGAAGCGCTAGATATACTCTATGCAGAGAGACTGGGTCATGGGGTTAGATTGGCCGAGGATCCCCTCCTGCTCCGAGAGGTGGGAGACAAAGGGGTCACCTTGGAGATGTGCCCAACGAGTAACGTCCAAACGGGTGCCGCCGAATCCTTAAGCCAACATCCGATTGATCGCTTTCTGGCCCAGGGATTGGCCGTCACAGTCAATACGGATGATCCTACCGTAGCTGGCACTGACCTCACCCATGAATACGAGCTGTTAGTTGAGGAGTTTGGGTGGGGTCTGCCTGAAATAAAGAAGACTGTTCTCAATGCCTTGAATGGTGCTTTCCTGTCCGAGCCAGAGAGAAAGGCTATCCTAACTGTTTTTGAGGAGCGATGGAATGAAGTGGTCAACAAATCTAATACCATTTAGCCCCTGCATTGATCGCTTTTGCACAGGTGGTTATCGGCCCCCTATCTCCCTAAAAGAGCGCATTGAGCTGGCGGCTCAAATTGATGGATTGAATGGGGTCGAGCTGCACTACCCCAGCCTGTTTAGGGAAACGGATGTACCCAGGGTTAAGGATTACCTGAAAGATAACGGATTGGACTGTTCTGTGGTGAGCCCGGCTCTCAGCGGAGAGGCCAAATGGCAAAACGGCTCCTTGACCAATCCGGATGAACGCATCAGGGCAGATGCTATCGGGTTAATAAAAGAGGCGATGGATATCGCTAAGGAGCTGGGGGCAAACCGAATCAACCTGTGGATGGGGCAGGATGGCTATGATTATCCCCTCCAGGTTGATCACGGCCGAATCTGGGAGTTGTTGGTTGAGGGCGTGAATGAGTGCGCCCGTCATAACCCCCAGGTGAAGATCTGCCTTGAGTCCAAGCTGAAGGAGCCCAGAACGCATAGCGCTCTGGGCAGTATTGCCAAGGTGTTGCTCCTGGCCAACACCGTCGGCCTACCTAACGTGGGCGCCAATTTGGATACAGGTCACGCCTTTATGGCCTACGAAAATCCTGCGGAGTGGGCGGTGATCCTGCACAAGCACAACCGCCTATTTCACCTGCACCTTAACGATAACTATGGCGATTGGGATTGGGATATGGTTGTGGGCACCGTCCACTTCGCTGAATTCTTGGAATTGCTCTTTTGGCTGCGACAGATAGGTTACGATGGTTGGTATTCGTTGGATCAGTTCCCGACACGGGAAGACCCGCGAAAGGCCTTGGAGTTAAGCATAAGGAACGTTAAGGCTATGGACCAGGTGGCACAAGGGCTTAACGCTAAGGAGGTTTTGGCAGCTGTTCGACGACACGATGCTATATCCACCATCGACCAGATTCGCCAGTCCCTGTTCGCTACTTATAAGTAAGGAGGAGACGGTGAAGATCTACTGTGCTGGGCCACTTTTTACTCCCTATCAGCGGGAATTCACTTCCCACAACGCCAAGATCTTGAGGGATCACGGTTTTGAGTGTTTTGTGCCCCACGAACACGGAGAAACACGGATCACTACCGGACGTCCCCCAACGGCAGAGCAAGTCTTTATAGCTGATTATGGAGGCTTGTCCGAAGCCAATGCCGTCGTCGCTTTACTGGATGGGCCAGATATAAGCAGCGGCACCGCTTGCGAGATTGGTATTTTCTATGTCCTGATGCAAAACGATCCATCGAAAAAGGGAATCCTTGGTTTGCTGAGCGACTCTCGGGCTTATCGCCGACGAGCGGCTGGGGCAGAACAATTTTTGAACCTCTTCTCTTTGGGCTGCATAGAGAGGGTAGGAAAGGTATGCCAGGAGCTGAGGGAGATTGTCGTTCAGCTAGAACGATGGCGCAAAGAGCTGGAGGGGTGAGACAGTGAAAGTGTATTGTACCGGACCGATGTCTACGCCCTATGAGCGACGATATCTCGTCGAAATCGCAGCTGAATTGCAGCAGCACGGTTTCGACTGCCTCCTTCCCTGGGATGAAATGATGTCTACTACTGAAGCTAGGAGTGAGGCGAAGATGGCTATCGAAAGACGCCGCCAGCAATTGAGAGGGGCGGAAGCGATGGTGGCCATACTGGATGGCTTCACGGTGGACGACGAAGTTGCCTGCGAGATTGGTCTCTTTTATGCCTTGATGATGAACGATGAGTCTAAAAGAGGTATCCTTGGATTGTTGACCGATTGGCGAGTGGCTGGTCGTCACTGGACAGCTGGAGGCAAGGCATTATCGCCCCTCTTATTAGATTGTATAGAGCCGAAAGGAAAAGTGTGTCGGGATCTAGCCCAGGTCATCACCCAGCTGCAATCCTGGCAGTCCTAGAGATAGAAATGGTGCTGCATGATTCTCCAGAATATACCTGGATAAGATCGGCGGTTCATCAGAGAGGTAGCACATAGCGGCATTCTCTCTATAGGCTATAGGCCAATCCGATGAGGACTGCAGTGAGGATCGCTCTTTAATGGAATTAGGCTGGCCGTCAGTTTATTATTGACCGGCCAGCGCGCAGGCTAGATTGGCCAGCGTTCGTACCCCTACGCCGGTGGCCCAACGGGCAAGATAGGGTATCTCCTTCTCCGTCTCTTTGTAGGCTGTGCCAGCGATGTCCAGATGTACCCAGGGGACATCATTCCTGACGAATTGTTGGAGGAACAATGCCCCCTGGATGGTGCCGGCCGCTCGCCCTCCTACGTTAGTGAAATCAGCCACCTCGCTCTCTAGGTATTCTATATATTCTGGGACGAGGGGCAGTTGCCACATTGGTTCTCCAGCCTGCTCCGCGGCGGTGAAGAGCCTCTCGACCCATTCTTGAGGCCGTCCCATAACCCCGCTGACCATCGTCCCCAAGGCAATCACGCAGGCTCCAGTCAGGGTGGCTATATCCACCAGTCCATTGGCACCCTCCTGTTGGGCATAAACAAGGGCGTCGGCCAGGATCATGCGCCCTTCAGCATCGGTGCTGATGATTTCGATGGTCTTGCCATTCATAGCTCGTACAATATCTCCCGGCCTTGAGGCCTTTCCGCTGGGCAGATTCTCGGTTACTGGCACCATGGCTATGACATTGATCCTGGGCTGCAGCTCAGCGATGGCCCGCATTGTAGCTAGGACTGCAGCTGCCCCGGCCATATCCATCTTCATTGCCCGCATTCCCTCCGCGGGCTTAAGAGAGATACCCCCGCTATCGAAGGTCAAACCCTTGCCGATGAGCCCTAATGTCTCTTCTGCGGCATTATCCACCTTATATTTCAGAACGATCAAGTAGGCCGGTTGCTCACTGCCACGGGCGACTGAGAGGAGGGCTTGCATACCCAAGCGCTCCATCTCCTGCTCGTTGATGGCCTTGAACTCCAGGTTGTAGGTCTGCGCCAGTTGGCGGGCTTGCTCGACCATAGCTGCTGGAGTCATACTGTTGGCCGGCTCGTTCACTAAGAAGCGAGCATAATTAGTTGCCTCTGCCAGCACGCTTCCCCGTTCAACAGCGGTCTGCATAGGCTCGACATCGGCCAGGTGTGGGGCGACCAGGATTAGGTGGGTGAATGTCCTCTTCTCTCTCCCCTCTGTCTTGTGGTGATCTGGCTCATACAATCCGATGATCGTCCCCTCTGTGATGGCCACGGCTTGATCAGTCGGATTGAGGTTGCTGCGGAAGAAGAAACCTGCACGCTGCACTCCTCGCTTGCGCAGGAAGCGAGCAGCCGCACCCGCCACTTTCCGCACTCGTTCTCCATTCAGTTCGGCGCATTGATGTCCACGCACGAGGCAAAGGCGGGCGGGAGCGACCTGTCCGCCTGTATGCAGCAAGGCCGTAGCGTAGAGCTCACAGTCAAGCTCACCGCTCTCTAGCAATCGGGCGAGCGCTCCATTGAGCCGATCATCAAGCACTCGTAGCGATTCATCCAGCGTAGTTTCCTCCTTAAAGACATTGATGACCAGGGCATCGCAGTCTATTTCGGTTAGGGGTTGAGCTACTGTTGTTATATCCATTGCCTATCCTTTCAAATCGTGGAGTTGGCTTCTTGATATCATCTTTTACTCCTCATAACGATGGCTATCTCACCCTAAGCCTGCCAACGATGGCTCTAGTAACGTTCATCGTCTGAGGGGGGATGGAAGGCGGTGTTGCCGGTAAAAACAGAGCGATCAAGAAAACGATTGTAATCTGTCCAAGTGGTAGCGGAGTCTTGATTGTTAGTGAGGGAAGCCGCAAAGATAGCTACCTCGCTGCTGAAGTAGTCGGCGAGATAAAGGATACAAGCCTCGATAGTCTTCGGGCGCTTTGGCGATTTCCACTCGTATCGTCCATGGTGACTCAGGAGCATATGACATAGTTTCATTAGAAGGTCCTCAGGGAAGGCAGCGTCCTGGCGCGCCCTGTCCATAACCAGTTGTTCCCCTAAGACGATATGTCCCAGCAACCTGCCCTTGTCGCTAAAGTCGATGCTGCGCTCGAACACATATTCCTCTATCTTCCCGATGTCATGGAGAATGGCAGCGGTCAGCAGCAGATCGCGATCAATATGGGGATAGATGGTCAGAGCGGCGCGGCAGTATTCGACTACCTCTAAGGTGTGTTCGAGTAGTCCTCCTAAATAAGCGTGATGAACAGCCTTAGCCGCTGGGGCCCGGGCAAATGTTTCAAGGTCTTCCTCATCGAAGATGCGCTGGAGCAGCCCTTGCAAAAAGGGATTATTGATGCTGGCTATTATATTCTGTAACTCCGCCAGCATCTTAGCGATACTTTTGGTTGTAGTCGGCAGGAAATCATCCAGGGCGTATTCGCCATTCTTGGCCAACCAGAGCTGGTCGATCACTATTTCCAGGCTGCCCTCATAGCTCTGCGTGTGTCCGATGACCTTGATTATATCCTCTTCCTTAAGCTGTCTGTACCAGGATTCGCCATCATCCCAGAGCTTGGCTTGGATCTCGCCGCTTTTGTCACCCAGCTTCAGGACAAGAAAGGAGCCTACTTTGGTTCGGAAGGGGCGCAGGTAGCGGGATTTGACCATAAAGTGGTCGGCAATATCTTGTCCTTCGGTTAAGGAGGAGATAAGTGTCTTAGCCATGAACTCTTCTCCCATCTCAGAATAGCGGGGCGAGGTCTATATCCCTAGCCCGTGTGCCTTGCGAAGTGATGGTGGGGCCGAATCACCATCGGTGTACAGCTACTTTGGTGATTGACCTTGCCCTAAGTCAGATGATGCCGGCGAAGGACATATTATGGTTTCAAGAGGGCAAAAGTCAAGAGGTCTGAGACCTGTCGAACGACGGGGGTTCCAAGGGGGCTTGTCCCTCAGGAGTGGGCAGATTCGATTTTGATGGAGCACGTGACAAAGGGGACATTACATGGGATGATTGCCTTAATCTCGCATCTCGCTCACACGAGAGGAAGGATCGTGCCCATGTGTGTCCCCGAT